>CAYRBQ010000171.1:0-7514 GCA_964422305.1 uncultured Reyranella sp.
TCGCTTTAGCAACTCCACGTACTCCGCAATCGTGTGGTCGGAATCCTTGAGTTCCTCGATCTTGCGCACGGCGTGCATGACCGTGGTGTGGTCGCGGTTGCCGAAGCGCTTGCCGATCTGCGGCAGGCTCAAGGTCGTGAGCTGCTTGGCGAGATACATCGCGACCTGACGCGGCCTTGCGACCGAGCGGGCACGGCGGGGCGAGCTCATTTCGGCGAGCTTGATGTTGTAGTGCGCGGCCACGCGCTGCTGGATCTCGTCGACCGTGACCTTGCGATCGGCCTGGCGCAGCAGGTCGTGCAACACGTCCTGCGCCATCTCGACGGTGATCTCGCGGCCGATGAGCTGGCCGTGCGCAACCACGCGGTTCAGCGCTCCCTCGAGTTCGCGGATGTTGGTGCTGATCTTGTGCGCGAGGAACTCGAGCACCGCCGTCGGCACCGGCACGCGTGCCGTCTCGGCCTTGGTCTGCAGGATCGAGAGCCGGAGCTCGTAGGTCGAGGAGTGGATGTCTGCCACGAGGCCACTGCCCAGCCGCGAGCGCATGCGCTCCTCGATGTCCTGCAACTCGCTCGGCGGCTTCTCCGAGGAGAGCACGATCTGCTTGTTCTGCTCGACCAGCGAGTTGAACGTGAAGAAGAACTCGTCCTGGCTGGCTTCCTTGCCGCAGATGAACTGCACGTCGTCGACCATGAGCACGTCGACGTTGCGGAACAGCTCCTTGAACTGGCCGGTGTTCTTGGTGCGCAGGGCCTGGATGAAGCGGTTCACGAAGCTCTCGGCCGTGAGATAGAGCACGCGGGTCTTGGGGTCGCGCTCGCGGATGGCATGCCAGATCGCATGCATCAGATGCGTCTTGCCCAGCCCGACGCCGCCGAAAATATAGAGCGGGTTCCGCTCGGGCAGCGGCTGGTCCTGCTCGGCGATGTTGCGCGCCGCCGCGTAGGCGAACTCGTTGGGCTTGCCGACCACGAAGTTGGCGAAGGTGTAGCGCGCCTCGGGCGCCTGCGAGATCTCGTCGACCCCGCGGCTGATCGGCGGACCCTGCCGCGGCATCGGCGGCTGAAAGCTTTGGGAGGAGGGAACCGGCGGGACGGCGATGATATCGCTCGGGCGACGGGGCGCCGGCGGCGGGACGAGGTTGACCTCGACGTTCTTCACCTCGGTGTTGACCGACTGCCAGTAGGCGAGCACGCGGTCGCCGTAGTGGCGGCCGACCCAGTCGCGCACGAAGCGCGTCGGGGCGTAGAGCCGGAGCTTGCCGGCCTTCAATTCACCCAGCTCGACCTCGCCGAACCACGTCTTGAAGGCCTTGTCGCCAATCTCCTTGCGGAGCCGGTCGCAGACGCGCACCCAATGCGCTTCGAGCTCTTTCCGGCCCGCCGCTTCTTCCATATCTGCCCCCGCCATATCGTTCTTTTCGTAGCTTGCGTTCTTGTTGCCTTGGATCGGCGTTTGGATTCGGTTCACGTCTGTCTCCAGGGAAGCCCTTCTGCCTTCCATCCTCCCGCTGCGCCGCGTTTGGCCTGCGCATCCAGAGGACCCTCGAAGCCGTCTGCCACGTTGAGACACGTACTGTAGCCGGCCGCGGTCATGGCTTTCGCCGCCGCGGCCGATCGGGCCCCACTCCTGCACAGAAAAAGCAGCGGGGCCGACTTGTCCGCCACCGCGCCCGAGAGCGCGGAGACGAAATCGGGATTGGGCTGCATTGTCGGGAAGACCTGCCACTCGACCAGCGCCGGCTTCTTGTGGAGGCCGGCGAGGTCGGGCAAGCCGACGAAGTTCCATTCGGCGCGCGTGCGAACGTCGATCAGCACGGCGTCCTTGCGTTCACTGAGAATTTTCCAGGCGACTGCCGGCATCACGTCGCCAGCATAGCCGGCAGCGGGGGACACTTTGTATGTGCCGGCAATGTTGTTGTCTTTCGACATGGCCCCCGCTTTTCTGTCGTCGAAGCGAGGCGATAGTACAGCGAGCCAGCGATCGAAAGGTGACACACAACACGCAAGGGGCGACGAAGAATTTCCAGTGAGCGTCGTTCGAGGAGACGCTTCATCTTCTTTTCCGTCGTCGAGCCTGCGAAGCGTTGTGGTCGGTCTCCCTCGTTCGTCTCTTCGATGGAGAGGAAGCCCCCCGTCTCCATCTGGCTCGCGTTCCAGCGCCCCACGCCCCGTCGCGATGAGCCGACTCTTATCCAGACTCGCCTTCGTGCGCAAACGATTCACGCGCACAACATCGCACGCTATTCAGACAGTTCGCGGCGCGACTCGATTGACAAGCGTTTGGATTCAGTTTCCCGAGGCCAGCGTCGAACGACGTCGCTCAACATCTAGCGGCCGTGACGCGACATCGTCCGATAAATCCGAATCGTATGTCGTTCGGCCAATCGACGACCAAACGATCATCGTCGAAGACGCCGAAAAAAATCGTCGCAAAAATTCTGCTGCGACTCGCCGAAAAAGAAAACGCCGCTCGTGAGAGCGGCGTTCATATTCTCTGAAGTCAGGCTGCGAGAAGCGTCAGGCCATCGACTTGATGCGTGCGGCGAGACGCGACACGCGACGTGCGGCGGCGTTCGGCGCGATGATGCGCTTGCCCGCGCCGCGCTGGATCTCCGGCTGCGCGGCGCGCAGAGCGGCTTGAGCGGCCTTCTTGTCGCCCGACTTGATTGCCTCTTCGACACTCTTGATCGAGCCACGCACGCGGCTGCGGCGGGCCGCATTCACGGTCGTACGGCGCTTGGTCTGGCGGGCGCGCTTCTCGGCCGACTTGTGATTCGCCATTTAGTCCTCGTTCCTCGGAAGGGCGCGCTTATACGGGCCGGTTGAGGGCGGGTCAAGCGGCCCGAAAACCGCGAATCAGCGGTGTTTCCAGCCCGGTTTCCGCTTCTCGGCGAACGCCGCCATGCCTTCGGCCCGGTCGTCGAAGGCGAAGGTGGCGTGAAAGGTGCGGCGTTCGAAGCGGACGCCCTCGGCCAGGGTGGTCTCGAAGGCGCGATTCACGGCTTCCTTAGCGACCATGGTGGCGGGCAGCGACATGCCCGCGATCTTCTCGGCCGTGGCGACGGCATCGTCCATGAGCTGGGCGAGCGGTACGACCCGGCTCACGAGGCCGCAGCGCTCGGCCTCGGCTGCATCCATCATCCGGCCGGTCAGGACCATGTCCATCGCCTTCGACTTGCCGACGAAGCGCGGCAGGCGCTGGGTGCCGCCGGCACCTGGAATCGTTCCAAGCGTGATTTCCGGCTGGCCGAACTTCGCGTTGTCGGCGGCGATGATGAAGTCGCACATCATGGCCATCTCGCAGCCGCCGCCCAGCGCGTAACCCGCGACGGCAGCGACGATCGGCTTGCGGACCTGGCTCACCTTCTCCCAGCCGACGGTGATGAAGTCCTGCAGGAAAACGTCCTGGTAGGACTTCTCCTTCATCTCCTTGATATCGGCGCCGGCCGCGAATGCCTTCTCGCTTCCGGTCAACACCAGGCAGCCGATGTTCGGGTCGGCCTCGAACACATCGAGCGCCTGGCCGAGCTCGCGGACCAGATCGGCGCAGAGAGCGTTCAGCGCTTTCGGCCGGTTGAGCCGGATGATCCCGACCCGGCCCTTGGATTCGGTCTGGATGTTCTCGTATGCCGCCGCCACTTGAGCTCCTCCTCGGTGTCGGCCGCTCTTAGCTAGCGCTGGCAGCGGGCGCAATAGAAGGTGGAGCGGCCTGCCTGTACGAGCCGGCGCACGGTGTTGCCGCAGCCGCGCGTCGGGCAGGCGGTGCCGGCGCGGTCGTAGACATTGAAGCGTGTCTGGAAATAGCCCAGCTCACCGCCGGGCTGGACGTGATCGCGCAGGGTGGAGCCGCCGTCGTCGATCGAGCGGGCGAGCACATGCCTGATCGCGTTGACCAGCTTCGTGGCGCGCTCGCCCTGCACGGTATGGGCCGAGCGGCGGGGCGAGATGCCGGCCAGGAACAGCGCCTCGCACGCATATATATTGCCGACCCCGACCAGGGTCTTCTGGTCCAGCAGGGCGGCCTTGATCGGTGTCTTGCGGCCGGCCAGCCGCTGCGCGAGCGCCGGACCGTCGAAGGTCGCGTCGAGAGGCTCCGGACCGAGACCCTTGAAGAACTTGTGCCTGGGCACGGCCTCGTCGGCGACCAGCAGCATCAGGCCGAAGCGGCGGGCGTCGTTGAAGCGGACCTGCCAGCCGTCCTCGATATCGAAGACGACATGGTCGTGCCGATCGAGCGGATGGGCGGCGGCACTTGCCGCATCGTGCAGGGTCATGCGGCCGGACATGCCGAGATGGGCGATCAGGGTCTGCCCGTCGTCCAGCCGGATCAGCAGGTACTTGGCCCGCCGGTCGATCGCCCGGACAGTCCGGCCCTCGACCTTCGAGGCGAACTTCGCCGGCATCGGGATTCGGAGGTCCTTGCGCCGCTGCTGCAGGCGCACGATGCGCTTCCCGACCAGCCGCGGCACCAGGCCCCGCCGGACGGTTTCGACCTCGGGCAGTTCAGGCATGCGCAGCCACAGGCGGGCGGGCGCCGAACAGGGCGCTGCCGACCCGAACGTGCGTCGCGCCCAGGCGCACCGCGGTCTCGTAGTCGGCGCTCATGCCCATGCTCAGCCCGGCCAGCCCGTTGCGGGCCGCCATCTTGGCCAGCAGCGCGAAATGCAGTGCGGCCTCCTCGTCGACCGGCGGGATGCACATCAGGCCGACGATCGGCAGCTTGTACTGCTCCCGGCAGACCGCGGCGAAGGTGTCGAGATCCTTGGGCAGGATGCCCGCCTTCTGCGGCTCTTCGCCGGTATTGACCTGAATGTAGCAGGCTGGCCGCCGGCCCAGCCGCTCCATCTCCTTGGCGAGCGAGGCGGCGAGCTTCTCGCGGTCGACGGATTGTATGACGTCGAACAGGGCGACGGCGTCCCGCGCCTTGTTGGTCTGCAGCGGTCCGATCAGGTGCAGCTCGAGATCGGGATACTCGGCCTTCAATGCCGGGAACTTGTCTTCTGCCTCCTGGACGCGGTTCTCGCCGAACACGCGATGCCCGACCTCGAGCAGCTCGCGCACGCTGTCGGCGCCCTGCGTCTTGGAGACGGCGACCAGGGTCACATCGGAAGGCTGGCGGCCTGCGTCGCGGGCGGCATCGGCGATGCGGCGGGTGACCTCCGCCAGGCGGTCGGCGCCGGCGCTCATGCGTCGAGGCTCGCGCGGGCGTTCAGCGCCTCTTCATTGTCGGGATTGGCCGCAAGCGCGGCATCCAGCGTCTCGCGGGCCTTGTCGCGGTCACCCAAGGCGGCGAGGCAAAGGCCGTAGTTCACCAGCAGTCGCGAGTCGCCCGGCAGGCTCCTCAGTGCGTGCTCGTGGTGCGCGCGGGCCTCGGCGGCCCGGCCGAGGCCCATCAGTGCACGCCCGAAGTTCGTGAGCACGAACGGATCGTCCGGTGCCACCTTGGCGGCTCGCTTCAGCGCCCGCCGCGCATCGTCGAACCGCTGCAAGCCGATCAGGGCAAGCCCGCGATTGTTGAGTGCGCGGGGATCGCGCGGCACCGCCTTGAGATAGGGATCGAGGGTCCTCTCGGCTTCCTCGAACCGCTTCTGGTCGATGTGCAGGCTGGAAAGCTGCAGAACGGCGTCGCGGTCCAGTGGGTTGCGCGAGAGCGTCCGGCCGAGTGTCTCGGCTGCGCGATCCGCCTGTCCGGCGGCGGCCTGCGCCGACGCCAGCGTCGCATAGGCCTGGCCGAACGTCGGGTCGAGCCGCAGCGCCTTCTCGATCGGCGGGAGGGCGTCGCTCGGCCGGCCCGCGTGCAGGAGGATGTAGCCCAGCGCATGGTTGCTGATCGCGTTCTCCGGCACGAGCTCGAGCGCGCGGCCGACCTCCGCGATCGCCTCGTCATGATGGCCGAGGGCGCTGAGCGCAAGCGCCCGATCGCCCAGGATCTGGCCGCGCCGCGTCGGTTCCTCGCCGGCATCGAGAAGTGCCATGTCGAGCACCTCGAGGGCGGCCGAATGCTGGCCCAGCCGATAAAGGGTATAGCCCAGCATGTTGCGCGCCCGCGCCTGTAGCGGCTTCAGCGCCTCGCCCTGGTGCTCGTGGATGGCTCGATCGACGTTGGCCACGAATTCGGAGAGCTCGCGCTCGGCGGCGGCGAACTTGGCCTGGTTCATATGGATGGAGGCCAGCGCCAGCCGCGCTTCTACATGGGTGGGCGCGCGGCGGATGGTGTCGCGGAAGCGCCGCGCCGCCTCGTCGAGATGTCCCAGCCGGCGCGCCGCCAGGCCGAGATTGTAGAGCAGCATCGGCTCGTTCGGATCCTTGGCCACCGCCTTGCGCCAGAGGCCTTCGGCTTCCTGCACGGCGCCGCGCTGCGACAGGCAGACCGCGAGATAGTGCAGGATGTCGGGACGCTCGCCGTGGCGAGCCAGCGCCCCGCGGAACAATGGCTCGGCGCGGTCGAACCAGCCGGCACGCAGGAACTGCAGTCCGGTCTGAAGGTCGGGATCGGGTTGCGGCGGCATCCGGGAGGGACTTTGGGGCGCGGTAGCCATGGCGCGCTGTGTAGACCCGCCCCACGGTCAAGGCTACACGAAATCCCATGGTCAAGGACGCCGACCTCTTCGCCGCGGCGATGGCCGACGTGAAGCCGCTCGACAAGCGGCGGCGGGTGCTGCGCCCTCGGCCGGACAAAAGCGAGGGCGCGCCGGTCGTGCGGCGCGTGGTGCGGTCTCCGGTCGCCGTCTCCCGCGAGCCCGAGCTCCGTGCCGACGGCGGCTCGTTCGATCGCGAGGTTTCGCGGAAACTGTCGCGGCGCCAGCTCGCGCCCGAGGCGACCATCGACCTCCACGGCATGACCCTGGCCGCGGCGGAAGGCGCCGTGACGCGATTTCTGGAACGGGCGGTGGATCGCGACCTGCGCGTCGTGCTGATCGTCACCGGCAAGGGCCTGCGCGAGGAGAACGGCCGCACCATCACCGGCCGCATCCGCTCCGAATTCTTCGGCTGGCTGAACCGCACCGACAACCGCACGCGGGTCAGGGCGGTCCGCGCCGCCCACGCCCATCATGGTGGCACGGGCGCCTTCTACGTGCTGCTGCGCCGCCGCTCCTCGGCCAGCAGCCGCTCCTTGCGGGCGACGCCCCAGCGATAGCCGGTGAGCTTGCCGGTCGATCCCACGGCGCGATGGCAGGGAATGACCACGGCCGCCTGGTTGGTGGCGCAGGCCCGGCCGACCGCGCGGGCCGACTTGGGCTCGCCGATGCGACGGGCGATCTCGCCGTAGGTCCGGGTCTCGCCGGGCGGGATCTCGGTCAGTGCCTTCCAGACTTTCCACTGGAAGGCTGTGCCGACGATGTCGAGCGGCACGTCGGGCGCGTCGAGCGCCGAGGGCTTGCGGCCGTAGAGCCGCGACAGCACGCCCTTCACGCGCGGGCCCAGCGCATCGTCGTTGCGCGCGATCTCGGCGGCCGGGAAGTCCTGCTTGAGGTCCTTCTCGAGGGCGCGGTCGTCGTCACCCAGGAACAC
>CAYRBQ010000172.1:0-7493 GCA_964422305.1 uncultured Reyranella sp.
GTTGGGTCCGCCGTCATGGTGGTTCGGGCACGATCAGAATCGGCCCACGATAGTCGTTTTCCTACCACAAACCTGCTGAACCTGCAAGTGCCCCGGCAAGAAAGTCAGGCCCCGCCTATGGTGTCCGCTCGAGCAGGATCTTCATCTCCGCGATCTCCTTCCGCTGGCCCTCGACGATCCCCGCGCACAGCTTGCCGATCTCGGGATTGGTGACGGGCGCCTCCTCGCACATCAGGATGGCGCCCGCATGGTGCGGGATCATCGAGCGCAGGAACTGGGCGTCCCCGATGCCCGCCTGCTCGCGGATGCCGAACCAGCAGCCCAGGCCGACGACGATGCTCGCCGCGACGATCGCGACATTGAGTCGCCTGTCTTCGTACATCGAGCGCATAACCGCCAGTTCGATCAGGATCATTGGCGCGGTCATCAGCCCGGCCATGTAGACCTGGTTCAGGTTCGAGTAGACGTTCGCGAACTGATCGACCATGGCGTACATCAGCGCATACATGGCGATGAACATCAGGATCGTCATGATCCCCATGTGAACGTAGTGCCTGCGGTGCATGGCGGGCTCCCTGGATTGCCCCGTCCGCCATCCAACGGGTTCGCCCTACAGCAGTTGCCCCGCCAGGAGGTCCGCGAACCGGTCGATCGGGCTCAGAACTTGGCCTGGGCACCCGTTCCGTCGGGGCCGGTGAGCTGTACCGCCCCCTTCACGCCCTTGGGCACCGGCACGGGAGCGGCGCCCACCAGCTTCGACCCCTCGGCCGGCTGCAGCGGGACGCGCTGCGTCTTGCCGTCGATCACCAGGATTGCGTTGGCGCGGAAACCGGCAGCGGGGATCGGCTTGTCGTTGTGGTCGTAGAGGAACAGGGCGACGTCGGGGGTGCCGTTCGCCACCAGCTCGACGTGCCAGCTCTTGCCCGCATCCACCTTCAGTCCGCCGTTCGGGCCGGGCCGGGGTTCGTGGGCATGCGCGGTGGCAGCGATCGTCAGCGACAGGATCAGGGCTGTCATAAAGGCTCGCATCGCGTCTCTCCTTCTTCCAGGGGTCAATAGGCTTCGGCGGACTTGCTTCGATCGGGGGCACCCGCTCCCGCCGCCGCCCGTTCGCGCGCCTGGGCGACCAGCCGGGCCAGGGGCCGCGCGCCGTAGCGCAGGAAAAGGGTCGGCGTCAGGATCGTGTCGAGGAGCGTCGCCGTCACCAGCCCACCGAAGATGGTGATGGCGACGGGGTGCAGGATCTCCTTGCCCGGCGCATGGGCGTCGATCATGAGCGGCACCAGCGCGACGCCCGCCGACATCGCAGTCATGAGAACAGGTGTCAGACGTTCCAGGCTTCCCCGCACCACCAGCTCGCGACCGAACGGCAGGTTCTCGGTCACGGCGAGGTTGATGTAGTGGCTGATCTTGAGGATGCCGTTGCGGGTCGCGATGCCGGTGAGGGTGATGAAGCCCACCATCGACGCGACCGACAGCGGCTGGCCCGCGAGCCACAGGGCCGCCACGCTGCCCACCAGGGCCAGCGGCACGCTGGTCATGATGATGGCGACGAACAGCGTTGACCGGTAGCGGCTGTACAGGATGGCGAAGATCATCGCCAGCGAGACGATCGACAGCAGCCCGATCGTCCGCATCGACTCCTCCTGTGCCTGGAACGTGCCTTCGAGGCTGGTGAAGATGCCGGCCGGCAGCGCCGTGGCGTCGACCACGCGCCGGAGGTCGGCGATGACGGCTGCCATGTCCGCGCCGCCGTCGGTATTGGCCAGCACGACGACGCGGCGCCGGCCGTTCTCCCGCAGGATCTGGTTGGGCCCGTCGGTCTCTACCACGTCGGCGACGCGCCGCAGCGGAATCCATCCGACCGGCGACTGGATCAGGAGGTCGCCGAGCCCGCTGGTCGTGCGCCGCTCCTGCTCGAGGCGCAGCACCACGTCGTAGCGGCGGTTGCCGTCGACGATGCGGGAGACGATGCGGCCGTTGGACAGCCGCTCGAGCTGCTCCGTTACCGCCGCGGGTTGCAGGCCGTAAAGTGCCGCGCGGCGGTAGTCGACAATGACGTCGAGCTGCGGAATGCGGACCTGCCGCTCGACCTGCAGATCGACGATGCCCGGGACGGTCGCGAGCTTCGCCCTCAAGTCCTCGGCGATCGAGCGTATGGTGTCGAGATCCTCGCCGAACACCTTGAGCGCGATCTGGGCGCGCACGCCCGACAGCATGTGGTCGAGCCGATGCGAAATCGGCTGTCCGATGTTCGTGGCGACCGGCAGCACCGAAAGCCGGGAGCGGATGTCGGCCACGATCTCGTTCTTCGGCCGCCCCGCTTTCAGCGCGACCTCGACCTCGGACGAATGAACGCCCTCGGCATGCTCGTCGAGCTCGGCACGACCGGTGCGGCGGCCAACCCTGTCGACTTCCGGCACCGCCAGGATCAGCTCCTCGGCGATCAGGCCGACGCGGTGGCTCTCCGCCAGCGAGATGCCGGGATTGAACAACAGGTTGATGGTGAGGGTGCCCTCGTTGAACGGCGGAAGGAACGAGCGGGGAAGCTGCGTGGCGAAGCCGACGGCGGCAACGACGCCGAGCGCGACGGCGGCCATCAACGTGCGCGGGTGTGCGAACGACCAGTCGAGCAGCCGGCGATTGCCGCGCTTCAACACGCGCACCAGCCAGCCCTCGCGGGCCTCCAGCCGCTTCAGCCCGGGCAGCAGGTAGTAGGCCATGACCGGCGTCAGCGTGATCGATACCACAAGGCTGGCTAGGATGGAGACGATGTAGGCCTGGCCGAGCGGGGCGAACAGGCGGCCCTCGATGCCGGACAGCGCGAACAGCGGGACGAACACCAGGACAATGATCGCCGTCGCGTAGACGATGCCGGATCGCACCTCCTGGCTCGCCGATACGACGACGTCGAACGTGCTGCGCGGATTGCCGGCCTCGCGATTCTCCCGCAGGCGGCGGAAGATGTTCTCGACGTCGACCACGGCGTCGTCGACCAGCTCGCCGATCGCGATGGCGAGGCCGCCCAGCGTCATGGTGTTGATCGAGAGGCCCATCCACTGGAACACGATCGCGGTCATGAGGATCGACACCGGAATCGCCGTGAGCGAGATCGCCGTGGTCCGGACGTTCAGCAGGAAGGCGAAGAGGACGATGGTGACCACGCCGATCGCCTCGAACAGGACACCGCGCACGTTGTCGATCGAGGTCTGGATGAAGCCGGCCTGGCGGAACAGGACCTGATCGGCGCGCATGCCCGCGGGCAGGTTGGCGGTGATTTCCGCAAGCGCCGCCTCGATCTGCGCCGACAGCCGGATCGTGTCGACACCCGGCTGCTTCTCGACGGACACGATGACGGCCGGCCGACCCTGGTAGCCCGCGTCTCCGCGCTTCACCTTGGCGGCGTAGGCGACGTCAGCGATCTGGCGCAGGGCCACGGGCTGGCCGGCGACGGTGGCGACGATCACGCTGCCGAGGTCGTCGAGGCTGCGCGTGCGGCCGACATTGCGGATCAGGAACTCGCGACTGTACTGGTCGGTGAAGCCGCCGCCGGTGTTGACACCGAACTGCGACAGCGCACGCTCGACCTGGTCGAACGACACGCCGTAGGCACGCATCGACGCCGGGTTCGGCGAGACGCGGTACTGGCGGACCTCGCCGCCGATCGGGATGACCTGGGAGACGCCGGGGATGCTCAGGATCTGCGGACGTATGGTGAAATCGGCGATCTCGCGCACGTCCATCGGCGAGACCGAATCGGGCGCCGTCACGGCGATCAGCATGATCTGGCCCATGATGGAGTTGATCGGCCCCATCTGCGGCAGGACGTTGAGCGGAAGCTGCGGCTGCACCAGCGACAGGCGCTCCGCGACCTGCTGGCGGTTGCGATAGATGTCGGTGCCCCAGTCGA
Source organism: uncultured Reyranella sp. (assembly GCA_964422305.1). GTDB lineage: Bacteria > Pseudomonadota > Alphaproteobacteria > Reyranellales > Reyranellaceae > Reyranella. Next base: position 3,911 of record CAYRBQ010000172.1, read on the forward strand.
ATTCGACATAGACGATCGACAGGCCGACGCCGGAGGTCGAGCGCACGCGCGTCACGCCCGGCAGTCCGTACATCTGCGTCTCGATCGGATAGGTGACGAGCTGTTCGACCTCGGGCGGCGCGAGCCCCTCGGCCTCGGTCATGATCGTGACGGTCGGCCGGTTGAGGTCTGGGAAGACGTCGACCGGAAGGCGGGTCGCGGTGAAGGCGCCGTAGACGACGAGGACCGCCGCCAAGGCCAGCACGAACAGCCGGTTGCGCAGCGAGTGCGTGACGAGGAAGGTGAACATCGCCGGCCCCTCAGCGGATCTGGTTCAGGAGCTCGGCGCCCCGGGTCACGATCCGCCGCCCCGGCTCGATGCCGGAAAGGATCAGCACGCGTTCGCCGTCGAGCGGCTCGACCCGCACCTCGCGCGGCACGAACCGCTCGGCATTGGTGTGCTCGTAGACGATCGACTGGCCGTTGGCGCCGCGCAGTACGCTGCCGCGCGGCACGGCGATGCCCTGTCGCTCGTCGCTGGTCGCGGCGAGCACGGTGAGAAGCTGGCCGGCACGCAGGCCGCCGGTATCGCCCTCGATGCTGAACTGGATGGGAATCGCCTGGTTCCTGTCCGACAGCCCGGCGCCCTTGTAGAGCAACGGAACGGTGCGGCCGTCGCCCAGCCGCCCGGTCGCCTGCTCCTTGAGCGGGTAGGCCTCGTAGCTCAACGCCTCGACCCAGAAGCGCGCCGGATCGACGATCTGAAAGATCACGGCATTCGGCTCGGCGATCTGGCCGGCCACCGCCTGCACCGCAGCGATGACGCCGGAGACGGACGCCACCAGCTTCTCCTGGTCGCGGACCGCCCGGTCGAGATTGGCCCGGCGTGTCTTGAGGCCGGCCAGCTCGAGATCGGCGTCCTCGATCTGGGCGCGCGCGATGACGCCCTGGATCTGGCGGTACCTCTCGAGCCTGCGTTCGGCGAGCGCGATCTGCTGGTCGAGCTCGCGCGCCTGCTGCTGCTGGCTTGTGACGTCGGCGGCGGCAACCGCCGGCTGCACGAACGCCAGCACGTCGCCCGCAGTCACGCGCGCGCCGAGCCTCGGGAACCCCCCGGGCGGCGGTGTCAACCGGCCGGACACGGACGCCTGAACGAAGCCCGAACCATTCGGGTCGGGAATGATCCGGCCCGGCAACTCGACAGTGCCGGAATAGGTCTTCACCTCGGTGAACAACGTGCGGATGGACAGGATCCGCTGCGTCGGCTTCGGAACGAACACTGCGCCGTCGGGAAAGCGCTGCGCGACATCGCGGACTGCCATCGCGACATCACTGCCGTGCTCCGACGCATGCCCACCCCCGCTCGGGATCGCGATCGAAGCGAGCCCGGCAGCCAGGACGGCCGGCGCCGCCCGCCAGCGACGCCAAAGGCCGGATGCCACGACGCCGGCAAGAAAAGCGATCCCGGCGACGAGCCAGACCGCGAGGTCGCGACCCTGCGCCGCGACCAGCGAGAGGGCCCGGTCCCGCCATCCCCCGGCGACGGAAGCAGACGTCGCGGACGCCGGGACGGTCAGGGTCGCGGCGAGGACATCGACGATGCCGGCGGCCTGGACCGTGATGGCGAGATCGTGCGTGCCGGGCCGTGCAAGCCACGCCGCCGCGATCTCGTAGGCCCCCTCGCCGTCGGCCGTCGCCTTCTGCGTGCCGGCGGGCGTATCGACCTCGACGACGGCATTCCGCACGGGTTCGTTGTCGCGGAAGGTGTCGACGTAGAGACGCAGCCGGTCGCCGCGCGCGATTGCCACCACCTCGAAGTCGTTCGAGGAGGCATCGGCGCGCGGGGCGATGGTGCTCGATACCGGCGGCGGCGGCGCGCCGTGATCGTGCCCCTCGTGCGCGGCCGCACCGACCGCGAGCAACACCGAGGAGACGGCCACCGCGAGCTGAAGCGCTGAGCGAAGCATGGCATCACTCCACGACGATGGTGCCGACCATTCCGGCCTGGTAGTGGCCGGGTATCAGGCAGGCGAACTCGAACGTGCCGGCCTTGGTGAACTGCCAGACGATCTCGCCCGTCGCCTTGGGCTTCAGCCGCTTAGCGTTCGGATCGTCGTGCTCCATGTCGGGATGGGCTTCCATCGCCTTCATGTGCCGGCGATTCTCCTCGACCGTGCCGATCACGAACTCGTGGTCGATCTCGCCGTTGTTGCGGAGCTGGAAGCGGACCTGCTCGCCCTTCCGGACGGTGATGCGGTCCGGCAGATAGAGCATCTTCCCGTCGGTCTCGCGCATGACGACCTGAACGATGCGCGCCGGCTTCTTCGGATCGCCCGGCTTGCCGAACTCGGTCTCTTCGTGACCGACATGCGCCGACGCGCTGCCGGCAAGGCACACCGCGACAGCGGCGGCCAGGAACATTCTGCGGAACATGTGAAACTCCCACGTTGAAGACGACCTCTTTCGTTCCCGCCGCGCCGTATCAGGGCGAAGCAGGTCGACGGAGCGTCAGCTTCGGGGAGGAGGTGGATCCTGGGCGGAGAAGCGCCCGGTGAGGCGGATCACGCCTGCCAGGACATGTACGAAGGCCAGCGGCGAGAGTTCCGAGGCGATCGTCGGCAGGAGAATGGCGACGCTTGCCGACATCAGCGGGCAGCATGTGCCGGCCGCATGCCTGGCCGTTCCCTCGGCCGGACAGTCCGGCGGCGGCGGGGCATGCTCGCAATCCATGGACGCCGCCATCTGCGGCGCCAGTGGCGCAGCATGCGAGGGCGACGACGCGTGCGACGGCGCCACCGCGATCCCGAACGACGGGAACACGAGCGCACCGAGCGCGAGCAGCCACAGGAAGGAGCGCAGGCGGGTCATGTCAGCGCCTGCGACTATCCAGCACTTCGAGGATTTCGTCGATCTTGATCTGGCGGTCCTTCTCCGAGCCGGCATGGAAGGCATGCGCGACGCAATGCTGCAGGTGGTCGCCCAGCGTCTCCTGCTCGACCTTGTCGAGTGCCGCCCGCACCGCACGGATCTGCGTCAGCACGTCGATGCAGTAGCGCTGCTCCTCGATCATGCGTGCGACGCCGCGCACCTGGCCCTCGATCCGGCTGAGGCGCGCGAGCTGGGATTTCTTGAGTTTCTCGTCCATCCCTTGAACTATACCCCCGTAGGGTATAAATGGCAAGCCATGACCAAGGAACGCTGTGCGGGCGGACACGCCCATCACCATCACCATCATCATCACGGCGCCGAGGAGACCGCGACGGATCCCGTCTGCGGCATGAAGGTGAAGGTGGCGACGGCCAAGCACACGACCGTGCACGAGGGCCACACCTACTATTTCTGCAATCCCAAGTGCCTGCAGAAGTTCACCGCCGAGCCGGCGCGCTACCTGAAGCCCGAGGAGGCGAAGCCCGCCGCACCCGTCGCCCCCGGCACCATCTTCACCTGCCCCATGCATCCCGAGATCCGCCAGGTCGGGCCGGGAAGCTGCCCGATCTGCGGCATGGCGCTGGAGCCCGCCGAGGTGACGCTCGAGGAGGGGCCGAACCACGAGCTGATCGACATGTCGCGGCGTATGTGGATTGGCCTCGCGCTGAGCCTGCCG
>CAYRBQ010000173.1:0-7487 GCA_964422305.1 uncultured Reyranella sp.
TTCCGATCAAGTTGAACCGCCTGCGGTTCAACTTGATCGGAAGCCGCACTAGCTCGGGCGCGGGCCGAAATCGCCATCGAGCGTACGCCGATCGGTCCGAGCCGCAGTGACCGGGCCGTCGGCGGGCTCAGCCACGACCCGCACCATGTGCTCGATCATGGGGAGGGCGATGCCTCGGGCGCGAATGCCGCGGGGCCTCCACGCGAGGGCGCGGTCGATCCTTCCCCGATGCGCCCGCGTGCGCGTGCAAACCTGCCTCGAGTGTATACTGGCGGGCGGGAAGGGAAGGCATCGACGGAGATATGACGAGAGCGGCAACTGCAAGGAACTATCCTTTGCGGGAAGAGACGGCGCCCGCGCTCGACCGGAACGGACCGCAACGCGTTCCATTCGATCGTCTCGACGAGTCCTGGGCGGAACAGCCGGCGATCTCGCTCTTCGGCCGGATTGCCGCGCGCTATCCGCAGCGAACCGCCTGCCAGGATGCAGATGGTGCCCTGAGCTTCGCCGAGATCTGGGCGGGAGCATGCCGACTGGCGGCGACCATCGACCGATCGGTCGCCCGCGATGGTGCCGTCGGAATCCTGCTGCCCAACCAGGCAAGCTACCCGATTGCCGTCCTCGCCTGCCTCGGTGCTGCGCGTCCAGCGGTGCTGATCGACCGCCACTACCCCCAGGACCGGGTCGCGGCGATCGTTCGCGACGCGGGTTGCGTCGCGATGGTGATGAGCGCGGCCGACATCGCCGGCGGCTACCTGCTTCCGGCCGGCGTGCGGCCGCTCGCCCTCGAGGAGTCGCTGTCGGGTGACGTCCCGGCGGGCATGCCGGCGGAGCCTCCGCCACCGGACGCGCCGAGCTTCATCGTCTACACCTCCGGCAGCACCGGCCGGCCCAAGGGCATCGTGCTGAGCCAACGTTCGGTGCTGCATCGTGCGACCGAGCTGGTCAATGCGGTCCACTTGAATCCCGACGACAAGGTGCTGTCGTTGGCGTCGCCCGGCACGATCGGCGGATTGCAGCAGATCTTCGAGGTCATGCTGTCGGGCGGCTGCCTGGTCAAGCTCGACCTGCAACGATTGGGGCTTGGACAGGTCGTTCGCACCATCGCCGAACGGCGGATCAGCATGATGTTCTCCACGCCCGCGGTGTGGCGGAGCGTCAGCCGTCTGCCCGGGGCGAAGGAGATGCTGGCGAGCCTGCGCTGCATTCAGTCCTCCGGCGACACGCTGCTCCGGGTGGACTACGAGCTCATCCGGTCGGTGCTCGCGCACGATTGCTGTGTGCTTTCGGTCTACGGCGCGACCGAGGTCCCGGCGCTGCTCCAGTGGTTCGTCGAGTCGCCGCCGGTCGACGAGGTGGGGGTGCCGGCCGGCTGGCCGCTGCCGGGCATCGAGTTGGCGGTGCTCTACGAACAGGACCGCCCGGTGGCCGACGGCGAACCCGGGGAACTGGTGATCCGCAGCCGCTTCACGTCGCTGGGGCTTTGGCAGAACGGCAAGGTGCTGCCGGGCGCCCTGCAGCAGGACGCCGAAGACCGCGACCGCAAGATCTACCGGACGGGCGATCTGGTCAGGCGACGGGCCGACGGTCTGTACGTCGTGCTCGGCCGCCGCGACCGGCAGGTCAAGGTGCTCGGCAACCGGGTGGAACTCGCGGAGATCGAGACCGCGCTACGCCAGGTGCCGGCCGTGCTCGACGCCGCAGTGGTGGCGCGGCGCGGCGAGGGTGACCCGATGGTGCTCGCCTTCTTCGTGCCGAGGCAATTGGGCGATTCGCTGGCGCTCGGGAAGGTGCGCAGCCATCTCGAAGCGACGTTGCCCGCCTACATGCGGCCGCGGCGATTGCTGGCGGTCGACAGCCTGCCGCTGCTTCCCGGGCGCAAGATCGACGAGGAGTCTCTCCTGGCTCTGGTGGGCCCGCCGTCCGGCCAGGCCATGGCCCCCGCCATGGAAACGGGCGATCGCGCTGCGAGCCGGCGGTCGCTGTCGATCGTGGCCACGGCCTGGCGTGGCACGCTCGGCAGGCCGGTCCCGGGCAAGGGTGTCTCGTTCGAGGCAGCGGGCGGCGATTCGCTACAGCTCCTGCAGCTCGTCTTCGAGCTCGAACGTCTGGCCGAACGGCCGCTGCCCATGGAGCGCTTTCACGCGGGCCTGAGTTCGACCGAATTCGCTGTCCAGCTCGACCACTGTCTGGACGAGGGCGCGTTGGTCCTGGCGGACGACGAGCCGGCGGTCTTCCTGTTTCCGCCGGCCGGCGGCGGCGATGCCTACCTCGCGGCCTTCCGCGCAGCCTGCAACGCGCGGACGACGGTGCGGCAGGTTCGCTATCCCGACCTGCGTGCCCTCGCGTTGCCCGGAATGTCGCTGCAGCGCATCGCCGCCGACACCGTGCGCCAGATCGATGTCCTGAAGCCCGGAGGCCGTCTCACCCTGGCAGGCTATTCCGACGGTGGCGACGTTGCCTGCGAAGCGGCCCGCCAGCTACAGGCGATGGGGCGTGACGTCGCGCGTCTGTTGATTCTCGATACCGATGCGAGTGGCCTGTCGTATCCACCGGAACCTCGAGACGCGCACCGGAAGCGGCCGGGTCTCCGCCGCTACTTGCGTCTTCCGACGCGCGACGACCATCGCCGGCTGGTCGAGATGTTCGTGCCGAGCCGGTTCCTGCCGACGGCGCGCGGCCGGGCCCTGTTGAGGTCCCTGCTGGCGCTCCGCCTCCCATTGCCGGCCGGCATGGCCTTCATCGCGGCCCACAAGGCGTACGACGTATTGTTCAACGACCACCATCATCGCTGGTCCACCGGCCTCGACATGGCTCCGCTGGACGTGCCGATCATCCTCTTTCGCTCCGATGAGCGCCGCCCGGGCGCTCCCGAAGACCTCGGTTGGCGTCGGCGAACGCGCGACCTGTCCGTCATTCCAGTGCCGGGCAACCATTCGACGATGCTCGAAGGGGCCGCCGGCGAGGCCATCGCGGAGGCGTTTGCCCGATGGGCCCGGCACGAAGCGAGTCCTGCAACCGGGTAGCTTCCAGAGCTTGAACGCGGTTGCCAATGCCGCACCCGAAGAGCCGCCTCGCCTGCTAGGGGCTGATCCAGAACGTATCAGGCTGGTAGAGCCCGATGTATCCGCCCGGATCCCAGGCGTAATACCCTTCCTTGGGAACGTTGCGGACCTTCGGGACAACGACCATGGGCTGGCGAATGCCGTTCACCGTCCCGATGGAGAAAACCTCGTCGGCGTTGGTGTGCAGGATCTTGTCCCATGCCTTGCGCCGCACCGCGGGGTCGGCCGAGGTCTCCCACTCGGCGAGGTCGTCCAGCAGCTTGCAGGCCGACGGCATGTCGCATTTCTCGCCTTTCGTGCCTTTCGATTCCACGAACATGCCCCAGCGGGACCACTGAAGGCCGCCCTGCATGGTCGGCGCGAACTCCTTGGGGCTGGTGTCGACCGTCGGCGCCGCCGTCACGGCGCCCGCGAAGGCCGTCATGACCGCCTCACCCGAGAAGGCCCTCAATCGGAAATTGTCGCGGGTCTGCGGCTTGGTCAGCATCTTGATGCCGACCTTCTTCCAGAACTCGCCGATCAACTGCAGGGCGTCCGCGTCCTCGGTTTCCTCGCTGGCATGCTCGACGACGATGGTCGCCGGTCGACCGTCGGCCAGCAGGCGGATGCCGTCGGCACCACGCTTGTTCAGGCCGACCTCGTCGAGAAGCTTGCTCGCGAGCTTTGGATCGTACTGTGCCCACAAGGTCGCGTATTCGGGCTTGAACAGCTCGGTGCCCTCCATGACCGTGTTGTTGGAGGGTTTGGCCAAACCCAGATAGACGGCCTGGTTGAGTTCCGCGCGGTCGATCGCCAGCGACAGCGCGCGGCGGAACCGGACGTCGCGCATCAGCTTGCGCCATTCCTCGTCGTTCGCCGTCAGGTTCGGGTAGAGCGCGAGCTGGGAGCCGGATCCGGACTTCCACAGGTGGACGTTGACGCCCGACGTCTTCGCACTCTTCTGGAGGAATGTGTAGTCGCGCATGTTGATGTGGCGCGCCTGCAGGTCGGCCTCGCCGAGGCCCGCCTTGGCGGGGATCAGGTTGGCCGCCGCCACGGTCATTATCACCTCGTCGATATAGGGCAGTTGCTGTCCCTTCTGATCGATGCGGTGAAAGTAGGGATTGCGCGTGAAGACGAATCGCTGGGCGGGCGGGACGGTCGTGAGCTTCCACGGGTTGAGGGTGGGCATGTCGACATTGCTGTTGCCGTACATCACGTCCTGGCGCCGGAACACGTTGGCCCAGCGGCTACCCTTGTGAAGCTTGAGAATTTCCTCTTCGGGCGTGTACTTGCCGTGGAGTTTCCTGAGGTAGTGCGCCGGCCGAAACAGGAAGAGCGGCGCGGCGCGCGCCTGGCTTTCGATGAAGTAGGGATTCGGCTTGTCCCAACTGTAGCGGATCGTCCGTTCGTCGATGATCTCGACCTTGGGCGGCTTGCCGTCGACCAGCAGTTCGACGGACGGACCGGAAGGCGACAGTTCGCTGTTGTTGGCGATATCCTCCCAGAAGAAGCGGAAGTCCTCGGTGGTGAAGGGGTGGCCATCCGACCATTTGTGCCCGGCGCGCAGCTTCAGGGTGAACTCGCGCCCCTCCTTGACGTCGAAGCTCTCGAGGATGTCGGGGTGCAGCTTGAACTTGTCGTCGTAGACGATCAGGCGAGTGTAGCTGTAGACCGTCATCAGACGGGTATCGCGGGTGCCCGCGATCAATGTGTTGAGCTGGCCGCCATGCTTGCCCGGACCGTCACCACCGGCGAACCGCGTGACGACGAGGGGAGGCTGGGGAATGCGCTTGTCGACCGGCGGCAGGGCGCCGGATTTGACCTGATCCAGCAGGCTCGGCGTCTCCTGCATTTTCGGCAGCGGATCGGCGGCAAAGGCCGGCGCGCCGGCCAGGCCAATCAGCAGAACCTGCGCCAAGAGACGTCGCATCATCGTGAGCCCCATTGTTGGTTGGACCGCCTGCGGTCGTTGCCGCCGACGTCGTCATTCACCTTATTCACCCCGAAGTTGACGGTGCGCAGCGCAGCCTCGGCCGACTACCGCTTTTTGAGCGGACCCTCGAATAGGCAGTAGCCATCCAGCATGATCGTCGAGGCACCCTCCTTGAGGGAGCCGACGACGTCCATCTTGTTGCCGCCGCCCACGATGGCCGTCGTCTTGAAGCTCTTGTCGGCAGCCAACGTCGCCTTGAAGTTCCGCTCGGGTCGCCCTTCCTGCTGGAAGCGACCCTGCACGTCCGTGCCGACCACCGTAACGTCTATCGTCATCTTGTAGGTCGGGCACTTGCCACTTCCAGGGACGTTCAGCCCGTACCCGGTCCAGGTGAAGATGGCCGGCTCGGCCAATGCCGCCCCGGCCAGGAACAAGGGTGTCAGAATGGCTACAGCAGCTACTCTTTTCAGCATTTGCGTTCTCACCGCAGGGATTGGGACAATTGCCGACCGGCCGGGCGATGAAGCATCGCCGCAGGCTGTTGCAAATCTTAACGACTGCAGGGCTGAGTTCCATAGTAAATCCACGCCGTGGCGACTTTGAGGCAGCACCGCAAAGCGCCTCGAGGGCCGAATCAGCCGGAGACACTGACATGACATCCGAGATGAAAAAGGTCGCGCTCGTCACCGGCGCAGCGCGCGGCATCGGCCTCGCGACGGCACGCCGCTTCCTGCAGGATGGCTGGCGCGTGGCGATGCTCGACATCCTGGGCGACACGCTGCGTTCGGCGGTCGAGGCGCTCGGGAACGCAGACGCGACCCTGGCGCTCGAGGCCGACGTCGCCGATCCGCAGGCCGTCGAGGCGGCCGTGGCGCAGGTGCAGCGGCAGTTCGGGCGGATCGACGCCCTGGTCAACAACGCCGGCATCGCGGTGTTCAAGCCGATGCTGGAGGTGACGCTGGAGGAATGGCAGCGCGTCCTGGCGGTCAACCTCACCGGCCCTTTCCAGATGACCCAGGCGGTGGCGCCGATCATGCGCGATCAGGGCGCCGGAGCCATCGTCAACATCGCCTCGATCTCGGGCCTGCGCGCCTCGACGCTGCGCGTCGCCTACGGGACCAGCAAGGCGGGCCTCGCGCATCTCACCAAGCAGCAGTCGGTCGAGCTCGCGCAGTACGGCATCCGGGTCAATGCCGTGGCGCCGGGGCCGGTCGACACCGCCATGGCCAAGGCCGTGCACAGCCCGGAGATCCGGGCCGACTATCACGACCACATTCCGCTCGACCGCTACGGCCTCGAGGAGGAGCTGGCCGATGCGATCTGCTTCTTGTGCGGCGACCGGGCGGCCTACATCACCGGCCAGGTGCTGGCAGTCGACGGCGGCTTCGATGCCGCGGGCGTGGGCCTGCCGACCCTGCGGAAGGAGCGGCGGAATCAATGAAGGTCCGTTTGACAGGTTCAGCAGGTTAATGGTAGGAAAAAGACTATCATAGGCCGATTCTGATCGTGCCCGAACCACCACGACGGCGGACCCAACCGATCGCACGAGTCTCCTAATCCTCCGGGGCTGGAGATGTCCCCGGAGCGCGCAGCGCTCCCTGATCGAATGAAAGTCGAAAAGACCGGCGAACCCCACTCATAGGCATACGCCGGCCCGACGTGCGACATGCGACAACTGCTACAAAGCGGTACGTCGCGGTGTAGCACGCGAAAATCACGAAGACCGCGCAAACGCGGCATCGGACCCCTGTCGCGACGGCATCGGGACAGAGGTCGTCGCAGGGAATAGCTCAGTTGTGGGTGCCTCCTACCCATTCGCATACGTCGCGCACCGCCGGCCATGCTAAGGACAGGCGGCGCCGCTGGGGCGCGGGAGGAACGTGATGAGCGTGCGTGCGGGGCGTGAGTTTCTGGCCATTCCCGGACCGACGACGGTGCCCGACGAGGTGCTGCGGGCGATGCACCGGCCGGCCGTGGACATCTACTCCGGCCCGCTGCTGGCCCTGACAGACGGCCTGCTGCGCGACGTCTCCCGCGTGTTCAACACCAAGGGCCGCGCCTACATCTACATCGCCAACGGCCACGGCGCCTGGGAGGCGAGCCTCACCAACGTGCTGAGCAAGGGCGACAAGATCCTCGTCCTCGAGAGCGGCCGCTTCGCGATCGGCTGGGGCGAGAGCGCCCGCCGCATGGGCGTCGAGGTCGAGATCCTGAAGGGCGACATGCGGCGCGCCGTGCGTCCGGCCGAGGTCGAGGCGCGGCTCAAGGCCGACAAGGACGGGACCATCAAGGCGATCCTGGTGGCGCAGATCGACACCGCCTCGGGCGTGGTCAACGACATCGAGGCGATCGGCAAGGCGATCCGCGCCGCCAGGCACGAGGCGCTGCTGATGGTCGACGCGGTGGCGTCGCTGGGCTGCATGCCGTTCGAGATGGATGCCTGGGGCGTCGACGTCGCGATGTCGGGGTCGCAGAAGGGCATGATGACGCCCCCGGGCCTCGGCTTC
>CAYRBQ010000174.1:0-7460 GCA_964422305.1 uncultured Reyranella sp.
TCGACGTGATCACGCGCTTCCTGTTCAAGCGCGGCATGGTCGAGAGCTTCGAGATGTCGGGCTATGCGTTGGCCGCCTGCATCGGCCTCGGCCTCGGCTTCGCGACCACCTCCAAGACCCATGTCCGGGTCGACATTCTGCTCGATGCCTTTCCCCGCCCCGTCCGGGTGGCGTGCGACCTGCTGGCCTCGATCTCGCTGGCCGTCGTCGCGCTCGCGCTCGCCTGGTTCTGCTGGGGCACGCTCGCCCAGTCGGTGGCCATGAACGCCAAGTCGGTGTCGGTGCTGCAGGTCCCGATGGCGATCCCGCAGTCGGTGTGGTGGGTCGGCATCTTCTGGTTCGCCTGCGTGGCCGTGCTGCTTCCCGTCCAGGCCGTGCTGCGGCTGCTGGCCCGCGACCCGGCCGGCTTCGATGCCCTGATCGGCAGCCTTCGCGTCAGCGAGGAGATCAACCAGGCCGGCATCGAGGAACAACGACCAGGCGGCGGAGCACCGCGATGATCGGGACCGCGCTCACGCTGCTCGTCGTGCTGGTCGGCATCAGCCTGCCGGTCGCCGCCGCGCTCGGCCTCATGGCCTACGTGCTCTCGGAGCGCTTCGCCTTCTTCCCGATGACCGGCGCGATCGGCGAGCTCGCCTGGAACTCGTCGAACGACTTCATCCTGATCGCCGCACCGATGTTCATCATGATGGGCGAACTGATGCACCGCTCCGGCATGAGCGAGCGCCTGTTCGCGGCGCTGGCGCCGTGGTTCGCGCGCGTGCCGGGCCGCCTTGTGCACACCAACATCGCCGCGAGCGCCATCTTCGCGGCGACCTCCGGTTCGTCGGTCGCCACGGCGGCGACCATCGGCACCGTCGCCATCCCCAACATGGACCGCGGCGGCTACAACCGGCCGCTGTTCCTGGGGTCGATCGCCGCCGGCGGAACGCTCGGCATCCTGATCCCGCCTTCGATCAACATGATCATCTACGCGGTCCTCACCGACACGTCGGTGGCCGACCTCTACGCCGCCGGCTTCATCCCCGGCTTCATGCTGGCCGGCCTGTTCTCGCTCATGGTCCTGGTGCTCTGCCTGTTCCGCCCGCAATGGGCCGGCCCCAGGGGCGATTCCGGGAGCCTCTGGAGGGAGCGCCTGTCGGGCCTCAAGAACCTGCTGCCGCCGCTCGGCCTGTTCCTCGTCGTCGTGGGCTCGATCTATGCCGGCATCGCCACGCCGACGGAAGCCGCGGCGCTCGGCCTCATGGCGACGCTGGGCCTGGTCGCGGCCAACGGCCAGCTCACCGTTCCGGTGCTCCTGCGCGCCTTCGAGGGCACGGTGCGCACGACCTGCATGGTCATGCTGATCGTGATCGCCGCCTTCTTCCTCAACTTCGTCATGGTCTCGATCGGCCTGGTCAAGGCGATCACCGACTTCGTGCTGGCGCTCGGCCTGTCGCCGCTCGGCATGCTGGTGGCGATCGTGGTGTTCTACCTGATCCTCGGCTGCTTCATGGAGACGCTCTCGATGATGATCGCCACCACGCCGGTCGTGGTCCCGGTCATCGTCGCGCTGGGCTACAGCCCGGTCTGGTGGGGCATCGTCTTCGTGATCCTGATGGAAGCGGCGTTGATCACGCCGCCGGTCGGCCTCAATCTCTATGTCGTCCAGGCCGTGCGGCGCAGCGGCGCCTTCTACGACCTGTGCATCGGTTCATTGCCGTTCGTGGCGATGATGATCGTCATGATCGCGATCCTGATCGCCTTTCCGCAGCTCGCCCTTTGGCTGCCGACGTTACTCAAGGGCACTGGCTGATCTTTCCGAGGAGGATGCGATGTCCATCAAGAACCTGTTTGCCGCGGCGGCCCTCGCCGGCTCGCTCGCCGGCCTGCTCGCAATCGGCTCCGCCGCCGCGCAGACTCCCGCCCTGCCGTCGACCTCGTTCAACGTGGTCGGCAGCATCGGCAACCTGTCGATGTACACCAGCCGCGAGCTGCCGTTCTGGACCGAGACGGTCACCAAGGAGTCGAACGGCGCCATCAAGGTGCAGGTCAAGCCGTTCACCGAGCTGGGCTTCAAGGGCGCGGAGATCTTCCGTCTGGTATCGAGCGGCACGCTGCAGTTCGCCACCACGGTGCTGAACTACAATTCCGGCGAGGTGCCGATGAACGAGGCGGCGGACCTGGTCGGCCTCGTCGGCTCGGTCGAGGAGCTGCAGAAGGTGCTCGATGCCGTCCGGCCGGCCTACGCCAAGTTCCTCGAGGAAAAGTATGGCATCAAGCTGCTGGGGTTCGGCAGCTACCAGGCGCAGGTGATCTACTGTCGCGACGCTTTCGTCACCATCGCCGATCTCAAGGGCCGCAAGATTCGCGCCTCCGGCGCCTCGCAGCAGGCGTTCGTCACGCATATCGGCGGCTCGCCGCTCAACATCGCCTTCGCCGAGGTCCAGCCGGCTCTGGCCAACGGCGTGGTCGACTGCGCCATCACCGGCGCGCTGTCAGGCTACAAGTCGAAGTGGCACGAGGCCGCCAAGTTCATTTCGCCGATGCCCATCAACTTCGGCGTCGCCGCCCAGCTCGCGAACCTGAAGTGGTGGAACTCGCTCGATCCCAAGGTCCAGACCTTCCTCGAGAAGGAGCTGCGCAAGCTCGAGCTGTCGATCTTCGACCAGGCCAAGACCGAGACGCAGACCGGCATCAACTGCAACACCGGCACCGGCCCCTGCGGCGAGGGCGCGCCGGCCGCCATGAAGCTGGTGCCCGTCACGCCGGCCGACGAGGCCCTGCGCAAGGACGCGCTGGCCAAGGCGATCCTGCCGTCGTTCGCCAAGCGCTGCGGCCCGGATTGCGTGAAGACCTGGAACGACACGGTCGGCAAGACGCTCAACACCTCGATCGCGCCGTAACGGGCCGTTCGTGATCACCCTGCTCGATCCCGCGGGCTACCGCCGCACGCCGTGGAAGAACGGCGGCGGCACGACGGTCGACATCGCCGTTCGTATGGACGGCGATGTCGAGGTCTGGCGCTTCGGCCGCACGCCGATCGTCCAGCCCGGCCCGTTCTCGGACTATACCGGCTTCGATCGCGTGCAGGCGCTGGTCGCCGGCAGCGGCCTCGTCCTGGAAACGCCCGACAGCGAGATCGACGTGCGCCAGCCGTTCCGGCCGGTACGCTTCACGGGAGAAACACCGATCACCAGCCGCCTCGAGGCGGGGCCGGTCGAGGTCGTGAACCTGATCGGGCGGCGCGAGCAGGTGAGGATCGAGATGGACGTGCTCGACGAGGGCCGCACGATCGTGCTGCGACCGGGCACCCACATCGCCTACACGCCGCACGGCGACACCCGGCTCGCCATCCAGGGCAACGAGCGCAAGCTCGCCGCCGACTATGCGCTCAGGGTCGACACCGACGTGACGATGCGGCTGACCGGCGTCACGGGCTGCCTGCTGGTCGCCAGCGTCACGTCCGGCGACGCGCCGGACGTCAGTCGCACTTGACCTCTTCCTTGAACTCGCCGTCCTTCTTCCACTCGCGCTTCACCAGGCAGGGGCCCTGCCGGAACTCCTCCTTGGCTTCGCCGAAGCGGGCCTGGCCAGAGCCCCTGCACTCGACCTTGCTCTCGTACTTCGACCCGTCGGCCTTGCGCTCGACCTCGCAGCCGTTGCTGCGATATTTCTGTGACGGGCTGTCGGCCGACGCGGGCGTCGCCGCGGCCGCCAGGATCAGGACCATCGGAAGAGCCAACAAAACAAAGCGTTTCATCGCGGCCTCCATCGCGTCTCGTGCAGAGCAGCGTCGGCGGCGATTGTGGCGAAAGGAGTAGAGGATGCGTATTGCAGTGGTCGGCGCGGGCGGCGTCGGGGGCGGCTACGGTGCGGCGCTGGCCCATGCCGGCGCAGACGTCACCTTCATCGCGCGCGGCGCTCATCTGGCGGCGATGAGGAAGGACGGGCTCCGGGTCGAGAGTCAGCGCGGCAACACGCACCTCAGGCCCACCAAGGCGACCGACGATCCCGCGAGCGTCGGCCCGGTCGACGTGGTGCTGTTCTGCGTGAAGCTCTGGGACGTCGAGAGCGCGGGTGCGGCCATCAAGCCGATGGTCGGGCCGGACACCGCCGTCATCACCTTGCAGAACGGCGTCGATGCGCACGAGCGCCTGATCCCGATCCTGGGCGCCAGGGCCGTCATGCCGGGCGTCGCCAACATCAGCGCCACCATCGCCGAGCCCGGCCTGATCCGCCAGACCGGCACGGTCATGCGCATGGTGTTCGGCGAGCCCGATGGCAGCCGCAGCAAGCGCGCCGAGGCATTCCTGGCGATGTGCGAGAAGTCGGGCATCGCCGGCGTCCTGAGCGAGGCCATCATGACCGAGCTCTGGATCAAGTTCGTGCTGCTCGCCTCCAACGCCGGCGTCATGGCGCTGGCGCGCCTGCCGGTCGGCAAGCTGCGCGACGACCCCGACATCAACGCGGTCTTCGGCGCGGCCTACGCGGAAGCGGCAGCCGTCGGCCGCGCCTCGGGCGTGACGATCCCCGACGACATCGTCGAGCGGACCTTCGCCTTCAACCGCAACGCGCCCGCCCACCTCATGCCGTCGATGGGCGTCGACCTGCTGCGCGGCAACCGCATCGAGCTTCCCTGGCTCTCGGGCAAGGTGGTCGAGCTCGGCAGGAAGCACAAAGTGCCGACGCCGACGCACGCCCTGATGTATGCTGCCCTCAAGCCCTACATCATGGGCACGCCGGCCTGAGGTCCTCCATGCGTCTCCTTCTCGTCCTGCTCGCCGCCCTGCTCCCTGGCGCCGTTTCCGCCGCCGACATCAAGCTGCTGACGGCCGGCGCCTACAAGCCGGTGGCGCTCGACCTGATCCCGGCATTCGAGAAGCGCACCGGCCACAAGGTCACGGTCGAGAACGCGACGGCGGGCCAATTGCAGAAGCGCGTGGCCGACGGCGAGTATTTCGACGTGCTGGTGATGCCGCCGCTTTCCATGGCGCCGCTGATGGGCAACAGGGTCGTCGAGAGCAGCGGCAAGGTGCTGGCGCGCGTCGGCATCGGCGTCGGCGTCAAGGCGGGCACCACGCCGCTGCCCGACATCTCCGACGTCGACGCCTTCAAGAAGACGCTGTTGGCCGCTAAATCGGTGGCCTATATCGATCCCGCCGCGGGCGGCTCGTCGGGCGTCTATCTCGCGAAGCTGTTCGAGAAGCTGGGCATCGCCGACCAGATCAAGGCCAAGGCCGTGCTGGTGCCGGGCGGCCTGGTCGCCGAGAAGCTGCTGAACGGCCAGGCCGACATCGCGCTGCACCAGAAGAGCGAGATCATGGCGGTGCCGGGCGTGACCCTGGTCGGTCCGATCCCGCTCGACGTCCAGCACTACACGGCCTACTCGGGCGGCGTCGCGACGGGCACGCGCAACCGCGCCGCCGCTGACGCGCTGCTGCTCGAACTCGCCGATCCGAAGAACCTGCCGGCGCTCAGGAAGCGCGGCATGGATGAACCCTGAGGGACGGGCCCTCATGGTCGAAGCAGGCGCGCCGGCGCCGCCGATCCAGGCGGAGCGCTGGTTCAACACCGACACAGACCTGTCGCTCGAGGCCTTGCGCGGCAAGGTCGTGGTCCTGCACGCCTTCCAGATGCTCTGCCCGGGCTGCGTCTCGCACGCCGTGCCGCAGGCGCGGCGGCTGCATGAGATCGCCAGGAGCATCGACGCCCTGGCCATCGTCGGCATCCACACCGTGTTCGAGCATCACGCCGCTATGACACCGGTGTCGCTCGAGGCTTTCCTGCACGAATACAAGATCGCCTTCCCCGTGGCGGTCGACAAGGCCGCGGCCGACGGCGGGCCGATCCCGCAGACCATGGCGGCCTACGGCTTCCAGGGCACGCCCTCGACGGTGGTGATCGACCGCGAGGGCCGCATCGTGCGCTCGAGCTTCGGCGCCGAGGACGACCTCGTGCTCGGCCTGTTCGTGGGCAACGCGCTGGGGCGCTAGTGCGGCTTCCGATCAAGTTGAACCGCAAGCGGTTCAACTTGATCGGAAACGCGTTGTTCGACGGGCCTCGACCATGGGCATAGTCCGTTCGGCTGATTCCAGCCGAACGGACTATGCTTTAGAGCGTCCTCGCGCGGCGGCGGCCGCCCGGACGGTCCCACACGACGCCGGGGAAGCCCTTCAAGGGCACCAGCTTCTCGCCGAGATGGGTCCAGTCCTGGAGCTGGTCGATGGCGATGTGGTAGCGCGGCTCGCGGCCGGTGCGGCCGGCGAACAGCGCCCGCGGAACGTTGACCATGTGGGCCGACCGCGCACGCTCGTAGGCGAGCGGCGTGCCGCAGCGGCGGCAGAAGCTCCGCGTCGTGCCCGTCGCCTCGTGGCGGAAGCGCGCCACCTCCTCCTCGCCGCTGATGATGCGGAAGCGCCGCCGCCAGCTCCCGACATAGGTCGCGTAAGCCGCGCCATGCGCCCGCCGGCTGGCGGCGGAGTGGTCGTGCCAGGCCCAGCGCGCCGGGATCCCGATCTCGACCGTCACGGCGCCGCACAGGCATTGCCCTTCGACGGTTTCACCCGCCGCCGCCCGGACCTTCTTGGCGGGGGCGGCCTTCTTCACTTCACCGCCTCGATCGCCTTCTTCCAGGCCGCGATCGTCAAGTCGATATCGGCGCGGGTGTGGGCCACGCTCACATAGTACTTGCTCTCGCCCTTCATGATGCCGTTGGCCCGCAGCACCTGATTGAAGCGCTTCAGCGTCGCGGCATCGCCCTTCAGCGTGTCGCGGTAGTCCCTGATCGGCTGGTCGGTGAAGACGATGTCGAACAGCGGCGGCTCGCCGATCACCTGCGCCTTCAGGCCGGCCTTCTTCAGCATATCGGAGAGCGTGCCCATCAACTCGCGACCCGTGGCAAACACGCCTTCGTAGGTGCCGGGCTGCTTCAGCACCTCGAGGGTGGCGAGGCCGGCGACGGCGGCGACCGGATTGCCCGAGAGCGTGCCGACCTGGAAGATGAAATCCTCGTCGGTCATGGCCAACCGGTCGAAATGCTTCATGATGTCGGCGCGGCCGGCGATGGCGGCCAGCGCAAAGCCGCCGCCCACGATCTTGCCGAGCGTGCAGAGGTCGGGCGTCACGCCGTAGTATTCCTGCGCACCGCCATAGGCGAAGCGGAAGCCGGTCACGACCTCGTCGAAGATCAGCGGGATGCCGTGCTCGGCCGTCACCTCGCGCAGCGCCTGGAGGAAGCCGGGCCTGGGCGGGATCAGGCGCTGGAACGGCTCGACGATGACGCCCGCCAGCTCGTCCTTCTGCTCCTCGATCAGGCTCCGCACCATGTCGATGTCGTTGAAGGCCGCGACCACCATCTCGTCGATGACCGACTTCGGGATGCCGGCCGAGTCGAGCGAGCCGCGCGGGAAATTGCCGGGGTTCTTGGGCGCCAGCGAGACCAGCGCATAGTCGCTCATGCCGTGATAGCCGCCCTCGAA
>CAYRBQ010000175.1:0-5710 GCA_964422305.1 uncultured Reyranella sp.
AGTCGAGATCGGCCGCCTTGCGGACTTCCGCGAGCGCCAGCGCCGCCGGCTTCGAGGTCGGGGGCTGGATGCCCTTGTCGGCCATGTGGTCGAAGTGGGTGCGGCCGTCGCTGCGCAGCAGGCTGCCGGCGCCGACCACGAACAGCACGCGCCTGACGCCGCTGCTCCGCACCGCGTCTAGCACATGGCGCACGTCGGCCTCGTTCCACTTCACCGAGGCCACGACGACGTCGTGGCCCTTGAGGATCGCGGCCATCGCCCCGGGATCGGTCGTGCTGCCCTGGCGCACCGCCATGCCGGGCCGCGGCTTGACCTTCGAGGCGTCGCGCGTGATCGCGGTGACCTTGTGCTTGCGCTGCAGCGCCTCGTCGAGGACACGGCTGCCGATGTTGCCGGTGGCGCCGATCAGCGCGATCTCGCTCATCCTTGTGTTCCTTTCAGGAGGTCGCGCAGCGCCGCCACCGTCGCGGCGGGGGCCTCCTGCGGCACGTTGTGGCCGGCCTTGGGGATCAGGCGGCGCTCGTAGCGACCGGTGAAATGCGATGCCTGGCTGTCGTGCTGCGGCGCCGGGCCGACGCCGTCGGCGGCGCCGTGCAGGTTGATGGTCGGCACCGTGATCATGGGCTGCTTCGCGAGTTCGGCCTCGATCGGCTCCAGCCCCGGGTCGCCCTTCGCGTAGGCGTAGCGGTGGCGATAGGACTGGATCACCACGTCGACGAAGTCGGGATTGTCGAAGGCCGCAGCGGTCGCTTCGAAGGTCGCCTCGTCGAACTGCCATTCCGGCGACCAGAGCTTCCACAGGAGTCGGCAGATGTCGCGGCGGTTCTTGGTGAGGCCGGCGCGGCCGCGCTCGGTATGGAAGTAGTACTGGTACCAGAAGCGGTGCTCGGCCGCGGCCGGCGCGGGCTCGACGGAGGCGGCGATGTTCTGGATGTTGTAGCCGGTCGAGCTCATCAGGCAGCGCACGCGCCCGGGCCAGAGGGCCGCCACGATGCAGGCCGCGCGGCCGCCCCAGTCGTAGCCCGCGAGGGCGGCGCGCTCGATGCCCAGCGCGTCCATCATCTTGAGGAGATCGTTGCCGAGGGCGGCCTGCTCGCCCGAGCGCAGCGTGTCGGCCGCCAGGAATCGCGTCGGCCCGTAGCCGCGCAGCCACGGCACCAGCACGCGGTTGCCGTCGGCGGCCAGTGCCGGCGCGACCTCGTCCCAGGCGCGTACGTCGTAGGGGAAGCCGTGCAGCAGGATGACGGGCGGGCCGTCCGGCGGCCCGTGCTCCTCGTAGGCGATCTCGAGGACGTCGGTGCGGATGGTCTTGCGTTGCATGGGAAGAACGATAGCCGGTCGGCCGCGGCGTTGACAGCCGGGCCTGCCGCGCCCAGCCTCGCCGTCCATGAGCCGGATCGGCGCCTATCTCACGCTGGAGCAGACGCGCGCCCTCGGTGCGAAGTCGAACGTCGCGGGCACGCTGCTGGTGCTTCACGCCTGGGCGCTGATCGCGGGCGCGATGGCGCTGTTCGTGTGGTGGCCCAATCCTTTCACCTTTCTTGTGGCGGTCATGGTGATCGGCGGCCGCCAGCTTGGCCTCGCCATCCTGATGCACGACGCGGCCCATGGGCTGCTGTTCGCCGACAAGCGGCTGAACGACTGGGTCGGTACGTGGCTCTGCGCCTCGCCGGTCTTCACCAGCCTGGTGCTCTACCGGCCCTATCATCTGCAGCATCACCGCTTCACACAGCAGGCCGAGGATCCCGACCTCAGCCTCTCCGCGCCGTTCCCGATCAGCCGCACCAGTCTTCGCCGCAAGATCGTGCGCGACCTGACCGGACGCACCGCCTTCCTGCGCCGCGGCGAGCAGATCCGCCGCGCCATGGGCCCGGCCGACGCAGCCCTGTCGACCCGGCTCGCCAACCTGTGGCGCAAGGAGAAGCCTTCATTGCTGGTGAACCTCTGTCTGCTCGGTGTGCTGACGGCGCTGGGTTACTGGTGGCTCTACCCGGTCCTCTGGCTGCTGCCGCTCGCCACCTGGTACCAGCTCGTGAGCCGCATCCGGAACATCGCCGAGCATGCCGTGGTGCCGGACAACGACGATCCCTTGCGCAACACCCGCACCACCCACGCCAGTCCCTTGATGCGGCTCCTGGTGGCGCCCTACTGGGTGAACTACCACCTCGAGCACCATCTGTTCCTGTTCGTGCCCTGCTGGCGGCTGCCGGCCGCGCATCGCGCGATGATCGAAGCCGGCCGCCGGCACGACATGGAGCTGAAGCCGGGCTACCTCGCCGTGCTCAAGGCGGCGACGTCGGGTGCGGGGGCCGGCACGGCTCGCGCCGGGCACGGGATGCAACACATTTGATGCATATTTTGTCGACGCTCGGCTGGGACCGGCGGTAATATCCCTCCTGCCAATTGCTTATCGGGGAGAGGCTGCATGCTGAAGAAACTGTTCGCCGTCGTGGCGTTCGCGTTCCTGCTGGGAGCTTGCGACGAGCCGCAGCAGGCGGCCGCTCCGCCGCCTCCGCCGCCGGTCAAGAACTTCCTGGTGTTCTTCGACTTCGACAAGTCGTCGCTGACGCCGCGTGCGCTCGACATCGTCAAGGAAGCCGCCAACACGGCGAAGGCCGGCGGCAATGCGCGCCTCACCTGTACGGGCCACACCGACACGTCGGGTCCGGCCAACTACAACATGGCGCTGTCGCTGCGCCGCGCCGCCTCGGTCAAGACCGCGCTGGTCCGCCAGGGCGTGCCGGCCGACCAGATCACCGTGGTCGGCCGCGGCGAAACCGCTCTGCTCGTGCCGACCAAGGACGGCGTGCGCGAGCCGCAGAACCGCCGCGTCGAGATAGTGATCCAGTAACCGGGCGTCACACCCCAAAAGAAAAGGCGGTCCCGCGGGACCGCCTTTTTGTTCGTCGCTTGCGGGACCGCTTACTCGATCGTTACTGGGCGGGGCAGGCGTAGATGTTCATCTCGGGTCCGAGATCGTACGGCGGCGGTACCTGGTCGAGCGCCGTGACCTTGGGATCCATCGCCCAGTCGAAGGCGCGCTTGCCGCGCGAGCAGAAATCCTTGTCGGTCGGTGCGCGCTGCGCCGTGCGGTTGGCGACCTCGGTCACGAACTGGTCGACGTTGAAGCGCTTGCGCGCGGCGATCTGCGCCAGGCTGCGCGAATTGGTGGCGAACTCGTTGCGGAACTTGCCGACGAAGTCGGCATAGACCGTCTCGTAGGCGCGGCGGCCGCCGGCGCCTTGGCACTGCAAGGTCACGACCTGCAGCTCCTGCTGGACCATGCGGGCGCGCACGATGGCGAGGTCGGCGGCGTTGTAGCAGATCGCACGGATGTTGCCGGCGGCGGGCGGCGGCGGCACCGGCGCCTGGTAGTCCGGGGCGGCGGCCTTCGATACCGGTGCCGTCGGTTTGGCCTGGCCGAGCGTACAGGCACCCAAAGCGAGCAGCCCTGCCGTCACCAAAGCCGCCTGCATAATTCTCTTGATCATCCGTACACTCCCAACGCGTTGGCCGGAAACCGCCAGCGGGTACAACAGATAGAGGCGCGATTCAAACGTAAATACCGCGCACCGCCCGCGAAGATGCCAAAACCCCAAGAATTCACTGTAAAGCCTTCGTGAGCGCGCGGTCGAAGATCTCCAGCGCCTGATCTATTTCCGCCTCATTCGTGGTGAGCGGCGGCGCGATGCGGAATATGCCGAAGCCGCCGCGTACGGTGCTGGTCATCATGCCGAGCTCCAGGCAGGTGCGTGCCACCTTCTGGGCGAGCTCCGGGTCGGGCGTGCGCGAGTGCCGGTCCTTCACCAGGTCGAGGCCCAGGAGCAGCCCGCGGCCGCGCACGTCGCCGATGCTTTCGTGGCGCTGCTGCAGGCTGAGCAGCCCGTCCTTGAGCCGCCGCCCGAGCGCGGCCGCACGTTCGGTGAAACGATCGCGCAGGATGATCTCGACGACCTTGAGCCCGACGGCGGCGGGCAGGGGATCGGAGGCGTGCGTCGTATAGAAGAGGAAGCCGCGCTCGGCTGCCACGTCCTCGATCTCGGGCGTGGTCAGCATGGCGGCGAGCGGCAGGCCGGCGCCCAGGGTCTTGGAGAGCGTCAGGTACTGCGGCACCACGCCGTCGCGTTCGCAGGCAAACAGGTGGCCGGTGCGGCCGAGCCCGGTCTGCGCCTCGTCGAAGATGAGATGCATGTCGCGCTCGCGGCACTTCCCGGCCAGCGCCGCCATCCATCTTTCCGGCGGCTCCAGCACGCCGCCCGAGCTCAGGATCGGCTCGACGATGCAGGCCGCCAGCGCGCCGCTCGACTGGCGGTCGACCAGCTCGAAGCCCATGTCGAGCTCGCCCTTCCAGTCGTAGACGCCGCGATCGTCGATGAAGCGCGAGCGGTAGGTGTCGGGCGCCGGCAGCACCAGCGCGCCGGGCAGCGCGGGCCCGTAGCCCTTGCGGCTCGACGAATAGGTGGCGGACGCGGCCCCGCCGGTGACGCCGTGCCACGACCGGCTCATCGCCACGATCTCGTGGCGCCCGGTGACCAGCTTGGCCATGCGCAGCGCCGCCTCGTTCGACTCGCCGCCGGTCGAGACCAGCAGCACGCGATCGAGCCTGCCCGGCGAGATCTTGGCGAGCAGCGCCGCCAGCTCGACGACGGGCCGCGACAGCACCGTCGAGTAGAGATGATCGAGTTCGCCGATATAGTGACGCGCGACGGCCACGATCTCGGCGTGGCTGTGGCCCAGGATCGCGCTCATCTGGCCCGAGGTGAAGTCGAGGATCCTGCGGCCGTCGGCGTCGGTGAAGTGGTTGCCCGCCGCGCTCTCGGCGATCACCGGCGCGAAGGCGCCGCCGTAGCGCACGAGATGGGCGTTGGCCTTGGCCCAGAAATCGGGATCGGCGTTCCTGCTCATTGTCTCTCCCCTCATGTCCTCTCGAGGGCCGCCCGGATCAGCGGCAGGCGGTCGTTGCCGAAATACATGTCGTCGCCCACGAAGATGGTCGGGCTGCCGAAGCCGCCGCGCTTGATCAGCTCGTCGGTGTTGGCGCGCAGGCGCGCCTTGCAGCCGTCGGTCTCGATGGCGGCGAAGAAGCGCTGGCGCTCCAGCCCGGCGTGCTGGGCGATGTCGGCCAGCACGTCTTCCCTGGAGAGGTCGCGGTCGTCGCCCCAGTAGGCCTCGAAGGCGGCGGTGCAGTAGGGAATCAGCTTCTTCTCGTCGAGCGCCACGAAGGCGCCGCGCATCGCCTTCACGCTGTTGACCGGAAACACGGTCGGCGGGAACTTGATGGCGAGCCCGTAGAGCCGCGCCCAGTCCTGCATGTCCTTGGCGGCATAGGCGTGCTTCAGCGGATTGGGCTTGGCGCGATTCTCGTAGACCGTCTGGTTGACGGCATTGAAGACGCCGCCGACCAGGATGGGCTTCCAGGCGATCGCCGCACCCAGCTCGGCGGCGAGCGGCTGGATGGCGTGGAAGGCGAGATAGGTCCAGGGGCTGGAGCAATCGAAGTAGAAGTCGAGCTGCCGCGCCATTTCGTCCCTCCGCCGCCGTTTCGTCCCGGTTCGCCTTGTCGTTGCCACAGCTCACGCGTATCTTGCAAATCCATGACGGTACCGGCTGGCCTGCCTGTTTTTGGGCCCAAGAAAGTAGCAATCGTCGTGCACCAGGAGCATTCGCGGCCCGGACGGGTCGGCGCCCTCCTGGAGAAGCGCGGATACGA
>CAYRBQ010000175.1:5720-7455 GCA_964422305.1 uncultured Reyranella sp.
TCGTCTTTGCCCGAATCTCGGCTGCAACCTGCCCGAAGACATGTCGGACTATGCCGGCGTGGTGATCTTCGGTGGCCCCATGTCGGCCAACGATTGCGGCACGCTCGCCGGCATCAAGTGCGAGCTCGAGTGGATTCCCAAGGTGGTCGAGGCGGGCGTTCCGTTTCTCGGCCTCTGCCTCGGCGCCCAGCTCCTGACGCGCGCCGCCGGCGGCAGGGTCGGCCCCCATCCCGAGGGGCTGGTCGAGATCGGCTATGTCGATGTCGAGCCGACCGCGGCCGGCCGCGACTGGCTCCGGTCGCCGATGAAGGTCTACCAGTGGCACCGCGAGGGCATGACCCTCCCGGAGTGCTGCGAGCTGCTGGCCACCAACGATCGTTATCCGGTGCAGGGCTTCCGCTGCGGTCCCAACGCCTTCGGCTTCCAGTTCCACCCCGAGGTCACGCTCGAGATGAAGGGGATCTGGACGTTGAGCGCCGCCGAGCGCCTCAAGATGCCGGGGGCGCAGCAGCGCGGTGTCCATCTCTCCATGCACGCGCTGTACGATCCGCCCCTCGACCGCTGGATCAACGGCTTCCTCGATCGCTGGCTCGCCACGGATCAACGCATGCCGAAGAGCGTCGAGTTCGCCGCCGCCGCCGACTAGAGCCAGGAGCTGATTTCGTCGAGCGGCTTCCTCAAGCCGCCATAATGCGGAACCCGGCAGCCGGCCTTGGGGTAGCCGACCACGAGCAGGATCGTCGGCTTTTCCCACGAAGGCCGTTCGCAGATCTCGTTCAGGAACCCCATCGGGCTCGGCGTGTGCGTGAGCGTCGCGAGGCCGGCGGCGTGGAGCGCGGCGATCAGGAAGCCCGTAGCGATGCCGACCGACTCCGGCACGTAATAGTGCGTGACCTTGCGGCCGTCCGGTCTCGTTCCGGACCGCTGCGCGAAGATTGCGATCAGCAGGGGCGCCTCCTCGAGGAACGGCTTGTCCGCATCGGTACCGAGCGGCGCCAGCGCCTCGAGCCATTCCTTCGGCGCGCGGCCGGCATAGAATGCCCGCTCTTCCTCTTCGGCGGCGAGTCGGATGCGCTTCTTCGCCTCCGGGTTCTCTATGACGGCGAAGTGCCAGGGCTGAAGATTGGCTCCCGATGGCGCTGTTCCGGCTGCCATCAGGCAGGTCTCGATGACCGGACGCGGCACGGGCCTGCGATCGAAGTCGCGCACCGTTCGGCGGCGGCGCAGCTCGGCATGAAAGGCCCCCGCGCGCATCGCCATCTCCTGCGGCGGATACTCGCGATAGTCGGAGAGAGGTTCCCACACCGGATCAATCAAGATGAAGCCTCCGTTGCCTTCGGGGCATTGTAGCTTCCGCCATGGTCGGCAGCACCACGTTGGGCTAGGCTCGCCGCGAAGTCCGGGGAGGCAATCCGATGTCTGGTGCTCTGATATTCGTGCTGGCGCTCGTCGTAGTGGCGCTGGTGCTGGTGTTCGCGGGCGTGAAGACTGTCAACCAGGGCACCAACTGGACCATCGAGCGGTTCGGCAAGTACACCAGGACATTGCCGCCCGGCCTGCACCTGATCGTGCCGTTCATCGACACGATCGGCCGCAAGATGAACATGCAGGAGAACGTGCTCGACGTTCCGGGGCAGAAGGTCATCACCAAGGACAACGCCACCGTCCAGGTCGATGCCGTGGCCTTCTACCAGGTGATCGACGCCGCCCGCGCCGCCTACGAAGTGCAGAACCT
>CAYRBQ010000176.1:0-7446 GCA_964422305.1 uncultured Reyranella sp.
TCGCCCTTGATCACCCACTCGTTGCCGACCAGCTCGGCGCGGGTGGCGATGTTCTTGGCGTCCGACGAGGCCACGTCCGGCTCGGTCATCGCATAGGCCGAGCGGATCTCGCCGTTGAGCAGCGGCTTCAGCCACTTCTCCTTCTGCTCGGGCGTGCCCACCCGCTCCAGCACTTCCATGTTGCCGGTGTCGGGCGCGGAGCAGTTGAGCGACTCCGAGGCCAGCGGATACTTGCCGAGCTCGGCGGCGATGTAGGCGTAGTCAAGGTTGGTGAGGCCGCGGCCGATCTCCGAGTGCGGCAGGAAGAAATTCCAGAGGCCGGACTTCTTGGCCTTGTCCTTGGCCTTCTCCAGCAGCTCGAGCTGGCCCGGCGCCCAGCTCCAGCGATCCTTGCGGTTCTCGCCGAGCTTGAAGAACTCCTCGATGATCGGCGCCACGTTCTCCGCGATGTGCGCCTTCACCGCGTCGAACAGCGGCTGGCTCTCCTTCGACATGGCGAGGTTGTTCAGCTCGGCCTCGACGTCGGGGCGGGCCGGCTTGGCCTTGGGTTTCGCGGCGGCGGCAACGTTCATCGGTGTCTCCTCCTCATTCTGGAGGACGACCCTAAGGAGTGTTCGTTTCCGGCGCCAGAGGCGAGCAATTCCGCCAGACAGCGCGAGAGAAATGGCTGGAAAGAGCCGTCGAAGAATCGGACGCTCGCGTCATGTCCGCTACCGCATTTCCCTCGCCCGCGTCCACCGGACACCTGTGGGCGGCGCTCGTGGCGGCGACGCTGATGAACCTGCCGCTGGGCTCGGTCTATTCCTTCAGCGTCCTGCTGCGCCCGCTCGAGCAGGAGCTGGGCGTCAGCCGCTCGGCGCTCTCGCTGGTGTTCGGCGTGGCGACGGTGGGCTTCACCATCGGCTCGGTCGGGGCGCCCTTCGTCTATCGTGCCGCACCGCTGCCGCTCCTCGTCATGGCCAGCGCGCTCCTGGCCGCGGCCGGCGTCACGGCTGCGGCGACGGCGACCGGGCTCTGGCAATTGCTGCTGGGCTACGGCGTGGTGTTCGGCACGGGCGGCGGGGCCGCCTACATCCTGATGCAGCAGGGCGTGAACATGCTGGTGCGCCGCCGTCGCGGGCTGGTGAACGGCTACATCGTGAGTCTCTACCCGATGGGCGCGATGCTCGCGACTCCCCTCTTCCATGCCAGCAACGAGGCGTTCGGCTGGCGCACGACGCTCGGCGGCCTGGCGGCGACCCTGGTGCTCTCGGGCGTGGCGGCCGCGCTGCTCGCCCGTCATAGCGGCGCGCGGCTGATCGCGACGTCGGCCGGCGGCACGCCGCACCGTCCGTCCGCGATGGGCCCGACCTTCTACAAGCTCTCCGGCACGTTCTTCCTCGCCGCCTCCGCCGGCCTGATGGTGCTGAGCCAGGCGCGCGAGATCGTCGCCACCTATGGCGGCGCCACCGCGCTCGCCGTCGGCGCCACCACCGTGCTGACGGCGGCGATCGCCGGCGCGCGCATCGGCGGCGGCTGGCTGGTCGACCGCTTCGCCGTGCCGCATGTGATGTGCGCGGCGCACGCGCTGGCCTTCGGCGGCGGCGTCCTCCTGACGCTCCTGCCCGCGCCGGTGACGGCGGTGGCGGGACTCGCCATGATCGGCATCGGCTACGGCTTCGTCTCGGGCGCCACCGCGGGCGGCATCGGCCTCTATTGGCCGCCCGCCGACTACGGCCGCATCGCCGGCCGCACCTACATCGCCTGGTGCCTCGCCGCCATCAGCCTGCCGGTACTGGCCGGCCATCTGTTCGACGTCACACGCAGCTACTCGACGGCGGTGCTGATCGCGGGCGCCGCCAACGTCATGGGCATGGCGCTCGCGCTCACGATGCCGAAGCGCTAGCGCCGCTCTTGCCGCGACGCGCTGGTCGGTCTTGATGAACATTCGCCACAAGTTGATACGGCCTAGCGGTGCGAATTGATCGCAGAGGAACTCGGCGAGACTGTCATTAGCAATCACACGAACAGCCTGGTGATCTTCCGGCCTCACGACCAGTGATTCACATCAACTGCAGCGAGGCCGATGGGGATACACAGGCGCCGATCCAAAAACTGCGTATGATGATCGAAGGGAAGACTTGGGGGCTTCGTTGATTTTTCGCATCCATCGCGGGCAGCGCGAGGCGGATAGGTCGTGACAATTCTCGCGATCGTATTCATCGGCTCGGCGCTGATCGGCGGGGCGTTCGGCTGGTATCGCGGCACGACGTTGATGCGCTTCCCGACGCAATATTTCTCGCCGCCCAAGAACATGGAATACGAGCAGTGGCTCGAGGAGCTCGACGCGCGACTGCGTCGACAGCGGCTGATGAAGACCGCCATCTATGCCGCCGCAGGACCGATTGCAGGGTTCGTGGTCCTCTCGATCTTCGCCCTGCGCTGAGCGCGGTTGCGATATAGTCGCCGCATGAGCGGAAAAATTTTCGTCGGCATCGGCGGCTGGACCTTCGAGCCGTGGCGCGGCGTCTTCTATCCGGAAGGCCTCACCCACAAGCGCGAGCTGGAATATGCCAGCCGGCAGCTCACCTCGATCGAGATCAACGGCACCTACTACTCGAGCTTCAAGCCCGCGAGCTGGGCGAAGTGGCGCGAGGAGACGCCGGACGGGTTCGTGTTCGCGGTCAAGGCGTCGCGCTTCTGCACCAACCGCCGCGTGCTGGCGGAGGCCGGCGAATCGGTGCAGCGCTTCGTGACGCAGGGCCTCGTCGAGCTCAGGGACCGGCTGGGGCCGATCAACTGGCAGTTCATGGGCACCAAGAAGTTCGACCCCGAGGATTTCGAGGCGTTCCTGAAGCTCCTGCCGCGCGAGGTCGGCAAGCTGCCGTTGCGCCACGCCATGGAAGTACGGCACGGGAGCTTCAAGGACGAGCGCTTCTACGATCTCTGCCGCAAGTACAAGGCGGCGATCGTCTACGCCCACGACAAGGAGTTCCCCGAGATCGACGAGCCGACCACCGACTTCACCTATGCCCGGCTGATGCAGAGCCAGGACAAGGCGAAGACCGGCTACAAGCCCGCCGAGATCGACGCCTGGGCCAAGCGCGCCAAGGCCTGGGCCAGGAAGGGCGACGCCTTCGTCTACTTCATCTCCGGCGCCAAGGTCCGCAATCCCGCCGCCGCCCAGGCGCTGATCGAGAGGCTCTAGCCACCGACGTTGACAAAAGCGGAGGCGCCGCCTAACTGTTAACTCCATGGTTAACTATCAGAGCGCCGCGCTCGATCGCACCTTCTCCGCCCTCGCCGATCCGACGCGGCGGGCGCTGCTCGCCCGGCTGGACGAGGAGGACGGGATCAGCGTCAGCGAGCTGGCGCGGCCCTTTCCGGTCTCGCTGCCGGCCATCATGAAGCATCTCGACGTGCTTTCGGATGCGGGCCTCGTCGAGCGCACCAAGGCCGGCCGCACCGTGACGTGCCGGCTCAAGGCCCGGCCGATGGAGCAGGCGATGAACTGGCTCGCCCACTACGAACGCTACTGGACGCAACAGCTCGACCGCCTCGCCGCATTCCTGGAGGAAGACGATTCATGGCAAGCAAGCCCAGCCTCGCCCTCAAGCGCCGCCTCAAGGCCCCGCCGCAAGAAGTCTACGAAGCCTGGACGCAGCCCGAAAAGATGATCCGCTGGTGGGGCATGGGCGGCGAGCGCACGCCCATCGCCGAGACCGACCTCCGGATCGGCGGCCGCTACCGCGTGCAGTTCTGGGGACCGGACGGCGAGCACCATAGCGTGAGCGGCGTCTATCGCGAGGTCGAGCCGCCGCGGAAGCTCGTCTTCTCGTGGGCCTGGCAGAGCACGCCGGAACGCGAGTCGCAGGTCACGATCGACATCAGGCCGGACGCCGACGGCTCGATCCTGACGCTGACGCACGAGAACTTCTTCGACGAGGCGGCGCGCGACGGCCATCGCGGCGGCTGGACGCGGGCGCTCGACCAGCTCGAGGCGGTGTTCGCGTGACGACGCCGGCCCTCGACGGACTGCCGAAAGGCCCGGCGGCCCTCGCGGGCATCGTGCAGGGCCTGCTGATCCACGAGCATCTCGCCTCCACCTACGGCGTGACCCTGCGGCCCGAGCAGCATGCCGAGGCGCACGTCCGTTCGGTCGAGGGCATGCTTGGTGGCATTGCGGCGAAGGACGCGACCTCTCTCACCACGCCACGCGCGGCCACGGCGCGCCAGGTCGGCGTGTGCAGCCACTTCGCGCTGATGCACGCCACCATGCTGCGCAGCCAGGGGATCGAGGCGCGGCCGCGCTGCGGCTTCGGCGCCTACTTCGAGAAGGGCAGGTTCGTCGACCACTGGGTGACCGAGTACTGGAACACGGCCGAGAAGCGCTGGGTGCTGGTCGACTCGCAGATGGATCCGCACCTGCGCGACCTCTTCAAGCTCGACTTCGATCCGGTCGATGTGCCGCGCGACAGGTTCCTGGTCGCCGGCCACGCCTGGCAGTTCTGCCGCGCCGGCAAGCTCGATCCGAAGCACTTCGGCGTGATGGACATGTGGGGCGCGTGGTTCATCGCGAGCAACGTCATCCGCGATATCGCCTCGCTCAACGGCCGCACCATGCTGCCGTGGGACGTCTGGGGCGCCATGACGGAGAAAGACGCCGAGATCGACGTCGAGCTGATCGACCGGCTGGCGGGCCTCTCCAGCACGCCGGATGCCGATCCCGCCGCGCTCCGCGCCGTCTATGCCGATCCCCGTGTCAGCGTGCCTGCAAGCGTGTTCAACGCCGTCCTGAAGCGGGTCGACGCGGTCTGAGGCCGGGCGTAGGATCGGGCCAAAGCCCGAGGAGGAATTTCCATGCCCGCCCTTTCGCTCGATCACTGGAACATCTTCTGCAAGGACCTCAAGAAGACGGTCGCCTTCTACGAGAAGTATGTCGGCCTGCGCGATGGTGACCGGCCGCCCTTCCCGTTCCCCGGCGCCTGGATGTACGCCGGCGACAAGGCGATCCTGCACATCGTGTCGGAGACCGGCCGCAAGGACCACGGCAGCGGCGCCATCGACCATGTCGCGATCAACTGCGAGGACATCCGCGGCACGCTCGACCAGATCAAGAAGGACAAGGTGCCGTTCGAAGTCCGCAAGGTCCCGGCGCGGCCGCTGCAGCAGGTCTTCATCCACGATCCCGATGGCGTGATGATCGAGCTCAACTTCTGGCACGAGGCCGACGTGAAGGAGCTCGACGGCTTCGACCCGATGACCAACCGCGCCGGCGCCATGAAGGAGAAGAAGGTCCCGGCCTGACGGTCAGTCGAAGGTCGGCGTCGCCCTCAGCCACTCCACATAGTCGGCCGGGAGCAGATCGCGGCCGGCCAGAAGATGGCCGAGATAGTCGCGCTTCGGCCTGAGCCCCACACCGACCTTCAACGCCACGTAGGTGATCGCCTCGACGGTGGCGCCGGTGTCGGCGCGCACCACAGGCACGATGCGGCGCTCGTAGTGGCCGTCCCCGACGCCCTCGAAGCGGTCGAGGATCGCGAAGCCCTCGTCGAGTAGGGAGTTCAGCGTGCCGTGCACGGCGGCTCCCGGCCGCAACACGATGTTGCCCGCACCCGCGCCCGCAGGCTCGCGCGCGACCTTGTCGAAGCTGAGCCGCCAGCCATCGAGACGGCCCGCAATCCTCTCCGCGTACTCGACCTTGCGGGTGGCCAGGCGGCCGGCATCCATGTTGGAGCCGTAGGCGAAATACCAGCGCCTGTCGCCGCTCAGGCCACCCGCCACACCCGCACCTTCTCGTCGTAGCCGCGGATCGCGAGCGGCCCGAGGTCGGTCGCGCCGTCGGCCTGCACCGCCTCGTGCACGGCCGTCGACACCAGGATCTGCGACCTGGTCTCCTTGGTGAGCTGCTCGAGCCTGGCCGCCAGGTTCACCGTGTCGCCGATCACGGTGTATTCCTTGCGCTGCGGCGAGCCCACCGTGCCGGTCACCGCCTCGCCCATGTGGATGCCGATGCCGACGCGCAGCGCGTGCTGCGGCCGCGCCCGGTTCCAGGCCTCGACTGCGGCCAGCATGTCGCGTGCGGCGGCCAGTGCGTTCTTCGCGGCGGCGGGATCGTCGAGCGGCGCGCCGAAGATCGCGAGGAAGCCGTCGCCCAGGAACTTGTTGATGAGACCGTTGTGGCGATCGACGACGCCGATCATCTCGGCGAAGAAGGCATTGAGCAGCTCGACCGTCTCGGCCGCCGCGCGCTGGCGCGTCATCGCGGTGAAGCCCCTGATGTCGAGAAACATCACGCAGACCGTGCGCATCTCGCTCGGCGGGTCGCTCTGCTGGGCGAGCAGGCGGTCGACCACGGCCGGCGAGACGTGCTGGCCGAACAGGTTGGTGACGTGGTCGCGGGCCGCCACCGCCTGCACCGAGTTCTCGAACTGGCGGCGCAGGCTCAGCGCCACGACGCCGGCCACCACGCCGCTGCCGAACAGCACCATGGTGCGGCTGAAATGGAACAGCAGCGTTTCGTCGGGAACGTTGCCCCACGGTTCGAGCGGCAGCAGCCACAGAACCAGGACCATCTGCTGCACGGCGGCGATCGCGCCGGTCCACAGCGACAGCCAGAAGTCGAGCCTGAGCGTGGACAGGATGATGAAGATGAAGAACAGCAGCGGCGGCCAGAAGGCGAAGACGAGCTGCGGATCCATGTAGTGGCTGAGCGTCACGATGATGCCGGCCGGCAGCGAGGTCTCGACCAGCGCGTTGCCGAACCGCGTGATGCGCGGGAAGTCCTTGTCGCGCGCCGACCGCCACCGGAGGATGTTGAGGGCCGCGATCTCGTAGACCAGGAACGGCCCGATGCCGGCCAGCGGCAGCCAGCCCGGGATGCCGCCATTGAAGATGCGCGCGGCGTAGCTCGGGAACAGGTTGGCGACGCCCAGCGTCGTCAGCATCAGGAAGGCCAGGATGACGGCCAGAACGCGCATGCGCTGCATCTCGCTGCGCATGATCTCGCGGCGGAGCGCGTCTGCGAAGAAGTCGGGCGCCGCGGCAGCCATCGTCGCCCCAAGCTACCGCTCCACAATGGCGGGGCGCAATGCTAGGAACGCTGCATGGCGTTCAGGAGGATCGCGCGCGAACTGCAGGGCAAGGTGGCCAACCTCGCCCTGCGCATGCCGATTTCCTGGGTCAACATCCTGGCCGGCCCGCCGGCCGCAGTCGATGGCCGCACACTCGACGGGCGCACCCAATGGCTGCTGCAGCTCCTCGCCCGCTCGGGCCGGCCGCCGCTCAACAAGATGAGCGTCGCCGAGGGCCGCGCCGAGTACGACGCCTTCATGCAGCTCCTGGGCGGCCGGCCGGCGCCGGTCGGCGAGATCGTCGACCGCACGATCGCCGGTCCCGCCGGGCGGCTCCGCGTCCGCATCTACAGGCCGTCCGGCACGGTGGCGCGCCTGCTGCCGACCATCCTCT
>CAYRBQ010000177.1:0-3703 GCA_964422305.1 uncultured Reyranella sp.
GGTGCCGCTGGTGCCGGGCTATCATGGCGACGACCAGTCGCCCGAACTGCTGGCGAAGGAGGCCGAGCGCATCGGCTATCCGGTGCTGATCAAGGCGTCGGCCGGCGGCGGCGGCAAGGGCATGCGGGTGGTCGAGGAGCCGGCCAAGTTCGCCGATGCGTTGGCGGGTGCCAAGCGCGAGGCCAAGGCATCCTTCGCCGACGACCATGTGCTGGTCGAGAAGTACCTGACCCGGCCGCGCCACATCGAGATCCAGGTCTTCGCCGACGGCCACGGCGGCTGCCTCTATCTCTTCGAGCGCGACTGCTCGATCCAGCGCCGCCACCAGAAGGTGATCGAGGAGGCGCCGGCGCCCAACATGGATCCGGCGCGCCGCAAGGCGATGGGCGAGGCGGCGGTCGCGGCGGCCAAGGCGATCGGCTATCGCGGCGCCGGCACGGTCGAGTTCATCGCCGACCAGGACGGCACGTTCTTCTTCATGGAGATGAACACCCGGCTCCAGGTCGAGCATCCCGTGACCGAGATGATCACGGGACAGGATCTGGTCGAGTGGCAGCTCGTCGTTGCGGCCGGCGGGAAGATGCCGCTGGCGCAGGAGCAGCTCCGCATCGACGGCCATGCCGTTGAGGTCCGGCTCTATGCCGAGGATCCGGCGCGCAACTTCCTGCCCTCGACCGGCACCCTGGTGCATCTCCGGCTGCCGCAGGAGGACGCACACGTGCGCGTCGACACCGGCGTGCGCCAGGGCGATACGGTGACGCCTTTCTACGATCCCATGATCGCCAAGGTGATCGTGCACGATCGCGACCGCACCTCGGCGATGCGGCGCATGGCGGCGCTGATGGGCGAGACCGAGGTGGTGGGAGTGACCACCAACGCCGCGCTGCTGAAGGCGCTGTGCTCGCATCCTGCCTTCGTGGGCGGCGAGGTCGACACCGGCTTCATCGAGCGCCATCGCGACAGCCTGTTCGCCAGGCTGGTGCCGGCCGACGATCGTGCCTTTGCCGTGGCGACCTTGGCGAGGCTGGTCGAGTGGCAGGAGGCGCCGGCGGCGGCGGGCGATCCGTGGTCGCCGTGGAACCAGCAGAACGGCTTCCGCCTGCTCGACGAGGGCCATGACGAGGTACGCTGGAAGGACGGCGAGCGCGAGATCGCGGTGATCGCGCAGCGGCGCCGGGACGGCAGGCTTCGACTGGAATTGCCCGGCGGGGCGCAGGAGGCGAGCGTCCGGCGGGTCGACGACGGGCGGCTGGCGATCGGGCTGGAGGGAGACACCTTCACCGCCACGGTGGTGCGTCGCGCGGCCAGTGACGGCGGCATCGACTATTCGGTGTTCGCCGACGGCGGCAGCCGGCGCCTGCGACTGGTCGATCCGCTCGACGTCACGCAGTACGAGGCGACGGCCGCGGGCGAGGCCGCGGTGCGGGCGCCGCTGCCGGGCAAGATCATCGACCTGCGCGTGAAGGCCGGCGATTCGGTCAGCAAGGGCCAGGCGCTGCTGGTTCTCGAGGCGATGAAGATGGAGCACACGCTCGCGGCGCCGGCTGACGGCAAGGTGAAGAGCGTGCGCTACGCCGTTGGCGAGCAGGTGACGGAGGGCGCCG
The DNA here is from genome assembly GCA_964422305.1 of uncultured Reyranella sp. Lineage (GTDB taxonomy): Bacteria > Pseudomonadota > Alphaproteobacteria > Reyranellales > Reyranellaceae > Reyranella. The sequence goes on from CAYRBQ010000177.1 coordinate 1,605, forward strand.
AGCTGGTCGAGCTCGAATGAGCGCCCTGCAGGGCGGCTGGCGACTCGTGAGCTGGTCGTACGTCCACGAGGACGGACGGTCGCCGGAGTTTCCGATGGGGCCCGACGCCAAGGGCTACATCCTCTACACGCCGCAGGGCCAGGTGAGCGCCACCATCATGCGCGCCGATGCCAGCGAGTGCTTCGCCTACGCCGGTCGCTACGAGATCGCGGACGGCACGGTGTTCCATTCCATCGAGATCTCGACCAACAAGGCCCTGATCGGCGTGCGCTCGACGCGCCACATCAGGCTCGACGGCGAGCGGCTCACCCTCTGCGGGCCGGACTTCACGTCCGGCACGAAGAGGTCGCAGCAGATCATCTGGCGCCGTGCCTAGCTATTTCCTCCCGCCGCCCAGCACAGCGTTCAGGATGATGGCGCCGAAGGTCGCCGTGCCGATGCCGCCCATGGCAAAGTCACCGAACTTCAGGGTGAAGTCGCCGGTGCCCAGCACCAGGGTGATGGCGGCCACGATCAGGTTGCGGCTGTCGGTGAAGTCGACCTTGTTGTCGACCCAAATCTTGGCGCCGGCGATGGCGATCAGGCCGAACACCACGATGCTGACGCCGCCCATCACGGGGAGCGGGATGGTGTGGATCAGCGCGCCGAACTTCGGCGAGAAGCCGAGCACGATCGCGACCAGGCCGGCGACCACGAACAGCGCCGTCGAGTAGATGCGGGTGGCGGCCATGACGCCGATATTCTCGGCGTAGGTCGTCATGCCGGTGCCGCCGACGCCGCCCGACACCATGGTGGCGACGCCGTCGCCCAGGAAGGCGCGGCCGATATGCGGGTCCATGTTGCGGCCGGTCATGGCGCCGACGGCCTTCAAGTGGCCGAGATTCTCCGCCACCAGGATCAGCGCCACCGGCGCGATCAGGACGATGGCCTTGGCGTCGAAGGCCGGCGCGCTGAAGCTCGGCACGCCGAACCAGGCGGCGTTGGCGAGCACCGCACCGCTCACCGGCTTGCCCCAGCCGAGGCCATTGGTCAGGACCGCGTAGATGACGGTGGCGATGACCAGGCCGACCAGGATCAGCAGCCGCCGCGTCATTCCCGTCGTGAACACCGCAACCAGGGCGATGCTCAGGAAGGTCAGCGCCTGGATCCAGGAGTCGAACGAGGTCGGCGCCATGTTCTTGACGGGGATGGCCGCGAGGTTGAGGCCGATCACGGCGACCACCGCACCGGTCACGACCGGCGGCATCAGCCGCTCGACCCAGCCTGTGCCGGTCGACATGACGACCAGGCCGATCACCGCATAGAGCGCGCCGCAGACGATGATGCCGCCCAGCGCCAGCGGGACGTTGGCGTTGGCGCCCTGTCCGGCATAGCCGGTTGCGGCGGCCACGACCGAGATGAAGGCGAAGGAGGAGCCCAGATAGCTCGGCACCTTGCCTCCGACGGCGACGAAGAAGATCAGCGTGCCGACGCCGCTCATCAGGATGGCGACGTTGGTGTCGAAGCCCATCAGCAGCGGACCGAGCACCGTGGCGCCGAACATGGCGACCACATGCTGGATGCCGAGCGCCACCGTCTGCGGCCACGGCAGCCGTTCGTCCGGCGCGACGACGACGCCCTCCGCCGGCTGCTTCTCCGTCCAGTTGAACATGTTCTCCCCGCGGTGGATCTCACCTTCGGCAACCCTCCCCCTATGGCGGGGGAGGGGGAAGGAGAATTCAGTCCACAACCTTGCGGTAGAGGTGCCAGGTCGCGTGGCCGAGCACCGGCAGCACGATGGCGAGGCCCACGAGCAGCGGGATCGCGCCGAGCAGCAGCATGCCCGCGACGATCAGGCCCCACATCGCCATCGGACCGGGATTCATCGCGACGGCGCGGACCGACGTGGCGATCGCGGTGCCGACGCCGGCGCGGCGGTCGAGCAGCATCGGGAAGGAGACGACGCCGATCACCAGCACGACGAGGGCGAACAGGAAGCCGACGCCGATGCCGACCACCGTCATCGTCCAGCCGGCCGGCGTGGTGAGGGCATCGCGTGCGAAGGCCGTGGCCGAGACCGGTGCGTCGGGCCCGAGGGTCACCGTGTAGATGAAGTTCGC
>CAYRBQ010000177.1:3713-7439 GCA_964422305.1 uncultured Reyranella sp.
ATCACCATGATCGAGCCGATCGCCGGCGAGCGCACGACGGCGAAGGCATCGGTCCAACTGGTCGGCAATCCCTGCTCGCGACGACGGCTGATCTCGTAGAGGCCGACACCGAACAGCGGGGCGACCAGGGCGAAGCCCGCGATCATCGGGAAGACGAGCGCCAGCATACCGTAGTCGAAGGCCATGCGGGAGATCACCAGGCCGGCGATCGGGTAGAGCAGGCAAAGGAAGACGACATCGGTGCGGCAGGCGCCGAAATCGCGGAACCCCTTGGCCAGCGCGTCGCCGATGTCGGCGGCGTCGATGCGACGGACGACGGGAGGCGTTGCCGCGCGATCTTCCCAGGCACCGTCCATGGTGTGGGCCGCCGAGCCGACGGCCTGACCGGTCTGCTTCAGATGCTCCCAACCCCACTCGAGGGGATTGCGGACGTGGTTCTGCGTGGCCATGACTGCCTCCTGCGAACGAAAGTCCGTAGGTCGCGGTCCGTTGTCGCGATCACGACAGCGCCGCGATCCACCACTCGCTGGAGTCTACGCCGGTTGCGACAGGTTGTCGCCCCCTTCGCGTGCAGTGCGAAGGGGGCTTCTCGCGAGTGCGAGATCAGGCCGCGTACTTCAGGTACTGGGCCACGAAATCGCAGCCGACGCTCTTGGAATAGGCGTCGATCAGCTTCCTGGTGATCGGGCCCGGCGCCTTGCCGTCGCCGACCGGCGCGCCGTTGAAGTTGCGCACCGGCAGGATGCAGAGGCTCGTGGAAGTGAGGAACATCTCCTCGGCGTTGGCCGCGTCGAACATGTCGATGTCGCCCGGCGTGCAGGCGACGCCGATCTGCTTGGCCATGTCCATGGTCATCTGGCGGCTGACGCCCGGCAGCACGTACCGCTCCGACGGCGTGAACAGTTCGCCCTCGCGCACGATGAAGATGTTGCTGCCGATGCCCTCGGCGAGGTTACCGTTCTCGTCGAGCAGGATCGGCCAGGCGTCCGGGTTCAGCGCCTTGATGGGCTTCTCGGCCATGATCATGTTCAGATAGTTGTGCGTCTTGGCGCGCGGCGAGAGCATCGAGGGCGCGATGCGCCGCGCCGTCGTGGTCATCACCTCGGCGCCCTCGCGGTAGAGCTTGCCGCGCTTGGCGAGCGGCAGCGGCGTCATCTCGATCACCACCTGCGGGCCGGTATTGTCCCAGCCCTCGTCGCCGACGGCATCGACGCCGCGGCTGACCCGTTGGCCCAGCCACCAGTCACCGACCTGGGCGCGCAGGTGCTCGTTGCGGGCCACGAACTCCTCGCTGTGCGCGATCATCTCCCTGGGCGACAGGCCGGGATCGATCTGCAGGTAGCGCAGCGAGCGGTAGAAGCGGTCGATATGCTCCTTCAGCCGGAACGGCACGCCGTTGAAGGTGCGCGTCATGTCGAAGGCGCCGTCGCCGTACTTCCAGCTTCGGTCGCGGAAGGGGATCATCACTTCGTTCTCCGGCACGAACTTGCCGTTGAACCACGCGATGCGTTGATTGCTGAGCTGCTGCGCCATGACGAATTTCTCCTCGCTGGCGCGAGTATGACGCTGGCCACGAAGGCAGCAAAGACGAAGTTTCAGCGAGAGGGTTGCGCGGGACGCGATGCACCCAGCCTGTCCCGCATACCGAGCAGGCAGGTGCTGACTACGCTCGCCAGATGCCGCGACCCCGCAGTCGTGAAGTGGCAGTCGTCGTAGAACAGCCTCAGTGTCGGTGGGAAGGCGGCTGCGGTCGCGCAAAAGGGAAAGGCAGCGTTCTTCGCTGTGCCGGCGAGCCAGTCATTGTAGGTAGCGGCGACCCGGCGCATATCGTCGAGGCCGAGCGTGTAGGACTCGTTCATCGGTGTCATCCAGAGCCGCCGCCGCAGGCCGGGCTCGATATCGGCGCCGTAGGCCGTCGGCTGCTCGACGAAGAGGCAGAGGATGGCTCGCCGCCGGCACTCCGTCATGATCCGGCCGACCCAGCCCGCATAGTCGTCGTCCACAGCATCGAGGCGGAAGTCGACTTTGTGCGGACGCTGGAGCGAGTCGTTCTGCTCGTAGAGGAATCTGCCGTCGTCCTCCCAGACATGTTCGGCGTCCTGACCCCAGCCGAGTGCTGCGGAGATCGTGCCCCGGACCGTCATGGCCGCATTGAAGAGTACGCTGTCGAAGAACGAGAAAGGCAGGAAGACACGAAGGACGCGGTCGAGCGGCGACCGGTTCGCCGCCTTGATCGCGGCATTCCAGTCATTGATGCCCATCAGGAACAGCGCGACGTCGGGAGCATAGGCCTCGCTGCTGCGCAACGCTTCGTAGTAGTGCGGGCCGCGCGCGCCCGACACGCCGGTATTGATCATCTCGACCTTACGGCCGAGCGCGGCAGACAGATCCTCGGCGACGAGCCAGGTCCAGGCCTTGCGGTCGTCGATGTCGGACTGCTCCGTCGTACTGCCGCCGATTGCGACGATGCGCAGCGCGTCCACCGGCTTCTTCGCATAGTCGATCGGGCCGTTGACGCGGTGCCCGCGCCCATCGGTGGTCATCTCGTGCACACCCTCGAGGCCGAGCCGAGTGTCTCCGATGTGACGGAACCGGACCTGGTGGTTGGGCGGCAAAGTGATCGTCCGTTCGCCCCAGATGAGAGGGATCAGGGGGCTCAGCAGCAGATTGGCCGCGATCAACAACGTGACGGTCACGGTCGCCTGGCGGAGCGCCAGTGAGCGGTAGCGCGGCCAACTGCACCAGATGGCGAGATTGAGGCCGGCCAGGACCGCCCAGAGTTTCGCTGTGGGCTGGAAGCGGACATGGACGTCCACGAGGATCGGCAGCGAAACGGCGAGGCTCAGGGCGACATGCAGCGCTGTCCGAATCGAAACGCGCCGCCACATGTCGCCGAAAATCCTACGAGACCTACCCACCACGATGCAGTATGGGGTCGCATTCTCCGGAGGCAAATATGAACTTTCCCAAGGCGGTCCGGCTCGTGGAAGTAGGCCCCCGCGACGGTCTGCAGAACGAGGCGAAGCCGGTGCCGGTCGAGGCCAAGATCGCACTGATCGATGCCCTCTCGGCTGCCGGCCATTCCGCCGTGGAGGCGGGCTCCTTCGTGTCGCCCAAGTGGGTGCCGCAGATGGCCAGCACCGACGAGGTGATGGCCCGTATCAAGCGCAAGCCCGGCGTCTCCTATCCGGTGCTGGTGCCCAACAAGCAGGGCATGAACGGCGCCGTCGAGGCGAAGTGCGAGGAGATCGCCATCTTCACCGCGGCCTCGGAGGCGTTCTGCCGCAAGAACACCAACTGCTCGATCGATGAGAGCTTCGAGCGGTTCGCGCCGGTGATGGAAGCCGCCCAGAAGCACGGCATGAAGGTGCGCGGCTACATCTCGACCGTGATCGCCTGCCCCTACGACGGCAAGGTGGCACCCGCGAAGGTGGCCGAGGTCTCCGACCGTCTGTTCAGGATGGGCTGCTACGAGGTCTCGCTCGGCGACACGATCGGCGTCGGCACGCCCGGCGAGTGCGTTGCGATGATCGACGCGGTGGCGGAGAAGGTGCCGCGCGAGAAGATCGCGGCGCACTTCCACGACACCTACGGCCAGTCGCTGGCCAACATCCTCGCGGTGATGGAACGCGGCATCGCGGTGTTCGACACCGCGGTCGCGGGCCTCGGCGGCTGCCCCTATGCCAAGGGCGCCTCGGGCAATGTCGGCACCGAGGACGTGATCTA
>CAYRBQ010000178.1:0-7435 GCA_964422305.1 uncultured Reyranella sp.
GACATGGAGGAGGTGTTCCTCGACATGGCGCGCGGCCGGGGCCGCGGCCTCGACGCGCTCAAGAAGGCGGAGGGCACGTCGTGAGCGGCTCGATCCGGCGCATCGCCGCCCTCGTCACGCGCCACATCCAGCTCTGGCGCAGCTCGGTCATGCGCCTCGTCGACTCGATCTACTGGCCGGCGGTGCAGATGGTGATGTGGGGCTTCCTCACGCAATACCTGATGCCGCAGGCCTCGTTCGTGGCGCAGGCGGCGGGCGTCCTGCTGTCGGGCCTGATGCTGTGGGAGGTGGTCGTGCGCGGCAACCTCTCGCTCTCGATCGCCTTCCTGGAGGAGATGTGGTCGCGCAATCTCGGCCATCTCTTCGTGAGCCCGATCCGCTCGTGGGAGCTGGCGGCCGGCATCGTGGTCGTGGCGCTGCTGCGAACCCTGCTCGGCATGATCCCGGTATCGCTGCTGGCCTGGCTCTTCTTCGGCTACAACGTCTATTCGCTCGGACTGCCGCTGATCGCCTTCTTCTTCATCCTGCAGATGTTCTCCTGGTCGATCGGGCTCGCCATGTCGGGGCTGGTGATGCGCGTCGGCCAGAGCGCGGAGAGCTTCGCCTGGGCCGCCGTCTTCATCCTGATGCCGGTGAGCGGCGTCTACTATCCCGTCTCGGTGCTGCCGGGCTGGCTGCAGGGCATCGCCTGGTCGCTGCCGACCTCCTACGTCTTCGAGGGCATGCGCGCGATCCTGACGGAGAAGGCGGTGCACTGGAACCTGATGGCGGTCGCCTTCGCGCTCGCCATCGTCTATCTGGTCGTCGGGTTCCAGGTGTTCCAGTGGTTCTACCGGTCGTCGCGCCGGGCGGGCTCGCTGCTGGGCCAGGGAGAGTAACGATGAAGCATGTAGTGATCGCCACCCTGAGTGCGCTCGCCGCCGCAGCCTGCACCACCACTTCCGACACCGCCAAGGCGCCCAAGCCCGCCTGGTCGTCGATCTACACCGTGCCGTTCGACTCGATGGTCATGTGCCTGTCGCAGCCGGCAGGCGAGGGGTTCGTCGTGAACCTGCAGCCGGGATCGCCGCCGGGGCAAGCGTCGGTGCTGTTCGTGCCGCGCGCCGCCCCGCAGGCGGAGTCGCGCTATAACGTGCGCAACCTGCCCGACGGCACGATCCAGGTCGACTGGGTACGCATCGGCAGCGTCGGCGGACTCGACTGGCTCGACAGCCAGGCGCGGCAGCGCGCCAACCGCTGCGGCGGCGTCTCCTAAGGAGCGGCGAGCACGGCCTGGCAGGCCGCCGGCAGCTTGGGCCGGTAGGGCTTGGGCGGCGTGGTCGGCGGCACGAGCGGCGCCTTGCGGAACCACGATTCCAGCGCCTCGCCGCAACCGTCGTCCTCGGCATAGGCCGCCTGCGGCGTGCATTGCGGGTTGCCGGGCGGGCAGTGCAGCCGCACGTGGAAGTGCTCGTCGTGGCCGTACCAGGGTACGAGCTTGCGCAGCCAGCTCCGGTTGCCGGTTGCCGTCGCGCAGATGCGCGACTTGATCCATTTGTTGACGAACATTCGGTCGACGCCGGGCATCGTCGCGGCGGTGCGCAGCAGTGCCATGTGCTGCTCGGTGAAGACGGTTTCGTCGATGCCCGCGTCGTCGCCGCGCACCAGCGAGCGCAGTCGCGGGTTCTCGCGTTCCTGCGGCGCGCGGGCAGCACCAGGCTGGCGCTCGAACCAGATGTCGACGTCGAGGCCGACCTGGTGGCTGGCATGGCCGAAGCTCATCGGTCCGCCGCGCGCCTGGCCGATGTCGCCGATATAGAGATGGCTCTGCCCCGCCGAGCGCACGCGCTCGGCGAGTGTGCGGATGTAGTCGATCGTGACGGGGTGGCCCCAGTAGCGGTTGCGGCTGACGCGGATCGCCTCGTAGCCCGGCCCCTGGAGCGGCAGCGCCTCGGCGCCCTGGATGCAGCCCGCAGTGTAGAAGCCGATGACCTGCGTCGGGCCGGGGGCGGGGCCCGCGACCTGTCCCCATTCCTGCGCCCGGACCATCCCGGTCGAAACCAGCAGCACGAGCAGCGGAACCGCGAGACGCATCATCTTGTTGGCAGGATAGTCGCTCGCTAAGACTTTGCCCATGGCCGGTTACGAATTCCTGAAGCTGGAGCGCCGCGGCGCGGTCGCATGGCTGACACTCGACCGGCCGCAGCGGCGCAATGCACTGACGCACAAGATGATGATCGAGCTCGAGGACGCGTTCGGTCGCGTTCGTGCCGATGCGGACTGCCGCGTGCTGGTGCTGCGCGGCGCCGGCGGCCACTTCTGCGCCGGCGGCGATCTCGACGCCATGGCCGCGATGCCGCCCAGGCCCGCCAACGGCGCGCGCGATCCGCTGGTGCCGGCCTACCGCCAGTTCGGCGAGGCGCTGCTGACGCTCGACACGCTGCCGCAGGCCACGATCTCCATCGTCGAGGGCTCGGCGGTGGGCGGCGGCTTCGGCATGGCGTGCTGCTCCGACGTCGTGATCCTGCACGCGAGCGCGCGCTTCGGCGTGCCGGAGCCCAAGGTGGGCTTCATTCCCTCGCAGATCATTCCGTTCCTGGTGCGGCGCCTGGGCGAGGGGCCGGTCCGCGACCTCGCCGTCACTGGCCGCGTGATCGATGCGGACGAAGCGCACCGGCTGGGCGTCGGCCGCTATCTCTGCGCCACGGCCGAGGACGTCGAGACGACCTTGGGCGGCCTGCTCGACGACATACTGAAGATGGAGCCGCAGGCGCTGGCCGCGGCCAAGCGGCTGGTGCTGTCGTGCGCCACGAACGACGATCGCGCCGTGCTGGATGATGCGGCGGAGAAACTGGTCGGGCTGCTGCGATCGCCGCGGGCGGCCGAGGGGATCCGTCATTTCAAAGAGAAGACGTCGCCACCGTGGGCGAAGGAGCGAACATGAGGAACTACCGCCATATCGAGGTGAGACCGATCGCCGGCGCGCTGGGCGCGGAGGTCCACGGGGTCGACATGTCGCGCGACCTCGACGCCGAGGTGGTGGCCGAGATGCGCCACGCCTTTCTCGAGCATCTCGTGATCTTCCTGCGCGATCAGACGGCGACGCCGCTGCAGCAGCTCGCCTTCGCCCGGAAGTTCGGCGAGCCGATCGAGTATCCCATGCTGAAGGGGCTGCCGGAGTCGCAGATGATCACGCCGGTGGTGAAGCTCGAGCACGAGCGCAACAACTTCGGCGGCATCTGGCATTCCGACACGACCTATCTCGCCGAGCCGCCGATGGGCAGCATGCTGCTGGCCCGCGAGGTGCCGCCCTATGGCGGCGATACGATGTTCGCCAACCAGTACCTCGCCTACGAGGCGCTGTCGGACGGCCTGAAGGCCACGCTCGACGGCCTGGTGGGGGTGAGCTCCTCGGCCAAGGCCGACGTCACCCGCACGCGCGAGGACCGCGTGAAGGCGGCCGGCGAGGAGATCAAGGTGATGACCGCCGAGCATCCGATCGTGCGCACCCATCCCGAGACCGGCCGCAAGGCGCTCTACACGTCCGACGCCCACACCGCGCACATCAAGGGCTGGACCGAGAAGGAGAGCCTGCCGCTGCTGCGGTTCCTGTGGGAGCACCAGACCCGCCCCGAGTTCACCTGCCGCTTCCCGTGGCGGGTCGGCTCGCTCGCCTTCTGGGACAATCGCTGCGCGATGCACAATCCCATCAACGACTATCACGGCTTCCGCCGGGTGATGCACCGCATCACGCTGGCCGGCGACCGACCGCGCTAGGAGCAGACCATGTCCGATCTCGGCGGCGTGCTCGCCGTTCTCGTCCTCGTCGCGGCCAACGGCTTCTTCGTGGCCGCCGAGTTCTCGATGGTGGCGGTGCGCCGCAGCCGCGTCGTCGAGCTGGCGGCGGCGGGCCGCATGAACGCCAAGGCGCTGGAGAAGGCGCTCGGCAGCCTCGACGCCCATCTCGCCGCGACGCAGCTCGGCATCACGATCTCCTCCCTGGCGCTGGGCTGGATCGGCGAGCCCGCGATCGCCCACCTGGTCGAGCGGCCGCTCGAGCGCTGGGTCGGCCCGGTGGCGGGCATCGGCGTCTACGCGATCGCGGTGGCGATCTCCTTCGTCGTCATCACCGCGCTGCACATCGTGCTGGGCGAGTTGGCGCCCAAGAGCCTGGCGCTGCAGCGGAGCGAGGGCACGGCGCTGTGGGTCGTGCGTCCGCTCGGCCTGTTCCTGTGGCTGCTGCGGCCGGCGATCCTGGTGCTGAACGGGCTCGGCAACCTCGTGCTGCGGCTCTGCGGCCTGCGGCCGGGAACGGGCGAGGAGTCGCTGCATTCGCCCGGCGAACTGAAGCTGCTGGTCGCCGCCAGCCAGGACGCGGGTCTCCTGCAGGACGCGCAGGAACGTATCGTCGTGCGCACGCTCGACATCGGCAACCGGCGGATCGCCGACATCATGACGCCGCGCACCGAGGTCGACTGGATCGACCTCGGCGACGATCGCGAGACCATTGCGGCCACGATCCGCGAGAGCCGCTTCGACCAGCTCCTCGTCGCCCGCGGCAGCATCGACGAGGTGCAGGGCATCGTCGCGAAGAAGGACCTGCTCGACCAGCTCCTGAACGGCGGCTCGCTCGATCCGGCGGCGGCCATGACCAAGCCGATGCTGCTGCACGAGGCGACGCCGCTGTTCCGAGGTCTGGAGCAGTTCCGACATGCGCCGGTCAGGTTTGCCGTGGTCGTCGACGAGTATGGCGGCCTCGAGGGCGTGGTGACGCCCTCCGACTTGCTGCAGGCGCTTGCCGGCGACCTGCCGGAGTCGGCCGGCGGCCGGCCCGAGATCACCGAGCGGCAGGACGGCTCGCTGCTGATCGACGGCACGACCCCGGCGCATGCCGTGTTCGAGCGACTGGGCTTCCGGCAGCGGCCGGCCAACCCCCGGTTTCATACCGTCGCGGGGTTCGCCCTCGGCGAGCTCGGCCATCTGCCGGTGGCGGGAGAGCAGTTCGCCTATGAAGACTGGCGTTTCGAGATCGTCGACATGGACGGCCGCCGCATCGACAAGTTGCTGGCTCGACGCGATTCCAGGCCGCTGGAGCCCTGATTTGCCCCAAAATGGAACGAACCGGGCTTGTTCCCCGGCCGTTCCGGAGGCAATGGTTCGCTCCCAGACCAAGCGGCATAGGTAGGCTTCGTGCCCGGACGCGCCCACGACGCAGCAGAAAGCCAGAGACTGGCGGCCTTCGCACGAATCGGCTCCGACTGGCTGTGGGAAACCGACGCCGACGGACGCTACAGCTATTTCTCCGTCGACCTGACGCGCGGCGGCATCGACCTCGCCAACCGCATCGGCCTGCGACGCCGCGACATTGCCGTCGCCGTCGAGGGCGGGGAGGCGGGCATCGCCGATCTCGAGGCGATCGTCGCGCGCCATGAGCCGTTCCGCGACTTCCGCTTCGCCGCGCGCAACCGGGACGGCGAGCCGCGCTGGTGCGAGATCTCGGGCGAACCGGTGCACGATGCATCGGGCGGGTTCGTTGGCTACCGCGGCGTCGGCCGCGACGTGACCGAGCTCGTGGAGGCTCAGATCGAGTTGAGGCGCAAGAGCCAGACGCTCGATGCGATCCTGGCGGCGATGCCCGATGGCGTCCGCATGATCGACGGCAAAGGCCGCACTCTCGCGATCAACCCGCAGATCTTTGAGATCACCGAAACCAGCACCCGTCTCTCACCGGACGGAATCGGCTCGATGTACGATGCCATGCTCGACAATGCGAAACGCGGCGAATACGGGCCGGGCGACCCGCAGGAACTCGCGACCAAGCGGATGGCTTCCCTCAGGAAGCTGATCGACGAGGGGCGCAGCCATACCTACCAGCGTGAGACAAAGAGCGGACGCTGGTTCGAGGGCCGCCTGCGCCCGCAGGGCGACGGCAGCCTGCTGATGCTCTATCGAGACATCACCGACGGCAAGCGTCGCGAGGCCGAGCTCGAACGCCAGTCGGCCCTGCTCGCCACGATGCTGGCGAACCTGGACGATGGCATCTCGATCTTCGATGCCGACAACCGTCTGGTCCTCTGGAATGATCGCTTTCCCAGCATGATCGGCCTCGATCCGGCGATGGTCGTTCAGGGCGCAAAGGCGCGCGACCTGATGATGGCGCAGGCTAAGGCCGGAGAGTACGGCCCGGGCGATCCCGAGGTCGCGCTGCAGCGGCGCATCGAGGAAATCAACCGCGAGTCCAGGGCGGTCTACGAGCGCGTGCGGCCGAACGGGACGGTGCTCGAGGTCAGGCGCTACGGCATGCCGGCTGGCGGTGCGGTGTCGATTTACCTCGACATCACAAAACGCAAGCGGGCCGAGCTGGCGTTGCAGGAGCTGAACGCGACGCTGGAGCAGCGCGTGGCGGAGCGGACAGCCGCGCTGGCCGAAAGCGAGCGCTTCCAGCGCAACCTTGTCGCCAGCGTCCCAGGCCTCGTCTATCGCTGCCGCAACGACCGCGACTGGACGATGGAATTCGTAAGCGACGGCTGCCGCAAGCTGCTGGGCATCGGCCCCGAGGAGCTGACGTCGGGGCGGACGACATACAACAGCCTGGTCCATCCCGAGGATCGGGAAGCCGTATGGCAGAAGGTGCAGGCCGATTTTGCGGCCGGCGACTCGTTCTCGCTCGAATATCGGGTCCGGCATGCCGACGGCACCTGGCGGTGGGTGTGGGACCGCGCCAATGCGATCCGTGACGAGGCCGGCGCCGCCATCGGCATGGAAGGCCTGATCCTCGACATCGAGGATCGCAAGCAGGCCGAGCAGGCAGCGCGCAAGGCGCGCGACACGCTGCTCGACGCGATCGAGAGCGTGAAAGACAACCTCGTCATCTACGATCGGGACGACCGGCTGCTGCTCTTCACCAGTCATCTGAAGGACCAGTATGCCAGGGCGGATGACTTTCTGGTTGCCGGTCGAACCTTCGAGGAGATCATCCGCGCCGCCGTCGAGCACGGCTCGCTCCCGGTGCCGCCCGGGCAGGACAAGGAGGCCTTCATCGCCGAACGCGTCGATCAACACCGACGAGCCGACGGCACGGTCATCGAGCGGCAATTGCAGAACGGACGGACGCTGCACATATCGGAGCACCGCTCCCAGAGCGGCGGTATCGTCTCGATCGGCCGCGATGTCACCGATCGGCTCAAGGTCGAGATGCAGCTCCGCGAGGCCCAGCGCATGGAGGCGATCGGCCAGCTCACGGGCGGGCTGGCGCACGACCTCAACAACTATCTCGCCGTCATCATCGGCAATCTCGACATGCTGGCCGAGATGCCGCAGGCCAGCGGCGAGGCGCTGTCGCTCGTCGAAGGCGCCATCGCCGGCGCCGAACGCGGCGCCGAGCTGACGCGCAGCCTGCTCGCCTTCTCGCGCCGGCAGCCCCTGGCGCCGCGCGTGCTCGACGTCGGCGCCCATG
>CAYRBQ010000179.1:0-7380 GCA_964422305.1 uncultured Reyranella sp.
TCAAGCGCGTGGTCGTGTCGACCTATCAGTCGACCTCGGGCGCCGGCAAGGAGGCGATGGACGAGCTCCTGAACCAGACCAGGAGCTTCTTCGTCAACCAGACGCTGGATCCGAAGAAGTTTCCCAAGAACATCGCCTTCAACGTCATTCCCCACATCGACGTCTTCATGGAGGACGGCTCGACGAAGGAAGAGTGGAAGATGGTGGCCGAGACCAAGAAGATCCTCGATCCCAAGATCAAGGTCCACGCGACCTGCGTGCGCGTTCCGACCTTCATCGGCCACGCCGAGGCGGTGAACGTCGAGCTCGAGCGCCCGCTCGACGAGATCGAGGCGCGCCGCCTGCTCGCCGCTGCGCCGGGTGTGCTGGTCGTCGACCGGCGCGAGCCCGGCGGCTATGTGACGCCGAAGGAGATCACCGGCCAGGACGGCGTGTTCGTGAGCCGCGTCCGCGTCGACCCCACGGTCGACAATGGGCTGTCGATGTGGGTGGTCAGCGACAATCTCCGCAAGGGCGCGGCGCTGAACGCGGTCCAGATCGCCGAGGAGCTGATCAAGGGCTACATCTAGTAGCGGGCCCGGCGGTCCGGGCCATTTCCTGCAGCAATTGATGCCGAGATAAGCATTTCAGGACAGATGCTTATCAAGTTTAGTTGATGTAGTATGTCAGAGCTGTTGTCCGAGCGAGTGACGTGAACGACACGCCGACCATCTATCCCACGAAGCCGGAATCCCAGGCCTCCGCCCAGCCGACGCCCCTGTTCGGCAGCGACTCCGACAGCTTCGTGCAGCAGCTTCGGCTCGCCGCGCAGGCCCATCGCGCCGGCCGTCTCGACGAGGCGATCGCGTCCTACCTGCGGCTGCTCGCCGTCCGCCCCTATCACGCCGAGCTGCACAACAATCTCGGCGTCGCGCTGCGGCTGGCCGGCAAGCTCGAGGCCTCGGTCTCGCATCACCGCCTGTCGCTCGCCGCCGATCCCGACAATCCCGCGCTGCATTCCAACCTCGGCAACGCGCTGCGCGCCGCCAATCGCCTCGACGAGGCGGTGAAGCACCACTTCCAGTCGATCACGCTGAACCGCGACTATGCCGAGGGCTTCTTCAATTTGGCGCTCTGCCTGCGCGACCTCGGCCGGCTGGACGAGTCGGTGGGCTGCTTCGGCCGCGCGCTGACCCTCAATCCCGACAACCGCCGCGCCCGCGTCGAGCTCGCGATCGCGCTGCTGATGCGCGGCGAGTTGGCGACGGGCTTCGCCTCCTACGAGGCGCGCAAGCGCCTGCCCGAGACGCCGGCGCCGGAGTTCTCGCAGCCGGCCTGGAACGGTGAGCCGCTGCAGGGCAGGCGCATCCTGCTCTATCCCGAGCAGGGCTTGAGCGACGTGCTGCTGTTCGTGCGCTTCGCGCGCGAGCTGAAGCGCCGCGGCGCCTCGGTCATCGTGCTCTGCCAGGCGCTGCTGAAGGAGCTGCTGCGCTCCTGCGACTTCATCGACGAGGTCGTGGCCGAGGGCGAGAAGCTGCCGCCGTTCGACGTGCATGCCTCGATGGTGTCGCTGCCGCATCTCTGCAAGGCCGACTTCGCCGCGCTGCCGGCCGAGGCGCCGTATCTGCGTGCGCCCGAGAGCAGCCGCATCAAGCTCGGCCGCCTCGATCGCGCCAAGCTCCGGGTCGGCATCTACTGGGCGGCCATGCCCGGTCAGTCGCAGGACCGCCAACGCTCGGTGTCGTTCTCGAACTTCCTGGCCCTCGCGGGCGATCCGGAGCTGCTGCTGTTCAGCCTGCAGGGCGGCGTCCATCAGAAGGACATCCAGCAGTCCGGCGCCGGCGGCCTGGTGCACGATGTCGGCCGCGGCATCTTCGACTTCGCCGAGGCCGCGACTGCCCTGTCGCAGCTCGACCTGTTGATCTCGATCGACGCGCCGATTGCCCATCTCGCGACCGCCATGGGCGTGAAGACCTGGGTGCTCCTGCCATCGGTCGCCGACTGGCGCTGGCAGCTCGGCGGCAGCGAAGCGCCCTGGTATCCGACGGCGCGGCTCTTCCGTCAGTCGGTGCCCGGCGATTGGGCCGCCGTCTTCGCCACGGTGCGGGCCGAGCTCGAGAGCCTGAAGCGGCGATAGGCCGTCACGTCGTCGACATCGTAGAGCGTATCCGCCAGCGCCGCTGAAAGTGGCGGGATGCCCGCCAGCGTGTCGGCGAGCGCCGAGGACGTGGACCAATGCACATTCGAGAACAACGACTGCGGCAGCGGCTTGATGCGCTTGGCACCGAACAGCCAGAAGCCGCCGTCCGCGGCGGGGCCGAACACAAGTTCGTGGCCGCCGAGCAGAGCGAAAGCGCGTGCGATATGGTGCGGCCGGAGGCCCGGAATGTCGCTGCCGACCAGAACCGTCGGCCCGGGGGGCAGGATCGCGAAGGGCCGCTTCATGCGCCGGCCGAGATCGCCCGTGCCCTGCGGCCGTACACGCAGGCCGCGCCAGGCCGGGTGGCGGAGGGCGGTGTCGGGCGTCACGAACAGCCAGACCGTCCAGCGCGGATCGCGGGCGAGCGTCCTGATCTGGTGCACGAGCGTGGCGACATAGAAGTCGTAAGCGGCTTTCGTGCCGATCCCGGCGGCGAGGCGGCGCTTGACCCGCCCCATCTGCGGCGCGCGCGCGAAGATCACGAGATGCCGCTTCATCGTGTGTAGAGCCGCTGCAGGGTGGCGGGCGCGACACCCGCGAAGTAGAGCGCGAGGCAGGAGAGGTTGCGCAGCGGTCGTCGCAGCCAGCCATCGCGCTCGTAGCGCGCCGCCGACGTCCTGGCCTCGATGCCGAGCGGGACGAGGTTCCTGCGTCCGATGCGGCGCACGAACTCGACATCCTCCATCAGCGGCATCGGCCTGAAGCCGCCGAGATAGTCGTGGAGCGCGCGCGACAGCAGCAGGCCCTGGTCGCCGTAGGGCAGGCCGAGCGCGCGGCTGCGCCAGGCGGCGAGCCGCTCGATGCGACGCGCGCGCGGATCGGGCGAGTCGAAGCGCAGGCGGAAGTAGCCGGCCTTGCCGGCATTGGCCTTGCGCGCTGCGAAGCCGCGCACGACGGGCGCCCAGCCGTCTGCAAGCACTGTGTCGGCATGCAGGAAAAGCAGCCAGGCTGCGTGGCCGGCCTCCGCACCGGCCGCGAGCTGCACGCCGCGCCCGGCCGGCGCCGTCACGACGGTGGCGCCGGCGCGGCGTGCCACCGCCACCGTATCGTCGATCGAGCCGCCGTCGCAGACAATCACGGTGATCGAGAGCCCGTCATGCTCGTCGAGCGCCGCCAGGGTCCTGCCGAGCGTCGCTCCCGCGTTCAGCGCCGGGATGACGACGTCGATCTCGACCCCGACCCCGACCTCAGGCGTCACTGGCTGCAGGCGGCGCCGCCCAGCACACAGAACTTGGCGCAGTGCGGGTGGTTCAGCCGCACGGCGCTGCTGCTTTCGGCGAGCGTGTTGCCGAGCTCGAACTGCGGATCGTAGGGCAGCAAGGTACAGGCGACGACCGCCGGCCGCTCCGCGCCCTTGCGCTTCACCACCATGCGCGCCGTGGCGCACATCACGCTGTCGGGCGACTTCTTGAGGATGCCCCAGCAGGCCGTCGTGATCTCGGGCACGTCGACGGTCGGGTCCATCTCGGGGAACAGCACCAGCGTCGCGGGGTTGTGGGCGTCGATCGGCACCCCGAGCTCGGCGAACAGCCGGGCGTAGCCCGCGCGGACCTCCTCGTCGGTCTCCGTCGAGAAGTGGCGGCCCGCGACATGGACGTCGAAGCCCGCATCGCCCAACCATTTCAGACCGTCGATGGTCGGCTTCCAGCTCCGCGCACCGCGCTCCTCCTCGTGGAGCGTCTTGCCGTAGTGATCGACCGAGACGCGGATGGTGAGGTTGCGGCCGTGCTTGGCCAGCAAGCCGAGCAGTGCCGGCTTCATCTTGTGCATCGGCTTCATGGCGTTGGTCAGCACCATCGCCTTGAGGCCGCGCGACAGCACGTCGTCCAGCATCGCCGGCAGCGCGGGGTTCATGAACGGCTCGCCGCCGGTGAAGCCGATCAGCCGCGTGCCGAGTCCGTCGCGCTCGATCTCGTCGAGATAGGCCGCGACCTCGGCTTCCGTCAGGTAGACCAGCCGGTCGTTGCGTGGCGAGGACTCGATGTAGCAGTTGCGGCAGGTGAGATTGCAGAGCGTGCCGGTGTTGAACCACAGGGTCTCGAGCGAGCGCAGCGCCACGTGCGCGCGCTGCTCGCCCTTCGCCGTGATGAAGGCGTCCTGGAATTTCGCGGGATCGAGGAGGACCGGCAGCATGGGTCGAACCTAGCACGGCGACGGCTCGACCGTGCCGGCCGCCTCCGCTACCGTCCGATCAACATTTCGGCAGTCACCCGAGGGAAACTACATGCTCGACGACAAGGCGCTGGCCACCATCTTCCGCGACGCCCGCACGCACAATGGCTGGCTGCCCAAGCCCGTGACCGACACCCAGCTCCACGCCCTCTACGACCTGATGAAGTGGGGGCCGACCTCGGCCAACTGCCAGCCGGCGCGGATCGTCTTCGTGCGCACCAAGGAGGGCAAGGAGAAGCTCCGGCCGGCGCTCAGCGCGGGCAACACCGAGAAGACGATGGCGGCGCCGGTGACGGCGATCCTGGCCTACGACACGGAATTCTTCGAGCACCTGCCGCGGATGTTCCCGCACGACCAGACGGCGATGCACTGGTTCAAGGGCAAGCCGTCGGCCGAGCCGACGGCGTTCCGCAACGGCAGCTTGCAGGGCGCCTACCTGATCATCGCCGCGCGCGCGCTGGGCCTCGACTGCGGCGCCATGAGCGGCTTCGACAACGCCAAGGTCGATGCGGCGTTCTTCCCCGATGGCAAGGTGAAGACGAATTTCCTGTGCAACATCGGCTATGGCGATCCGGCGAAGCTCTTCGCGCGCAGCCCGCGCTTCGCCTTCGACGAGGTCTGCACGCTGGCCTAACCTAGAGGCCGAGCGCGCGGCCCATCTCCTTCCACGGCAGCGGCAGCAGCGAGATCAGCGACAGCATCCCGAAGCCCAGGATCACCGCGCCCGAGCAGCGGTTCAGCCACAAGAGGCCGGTGCCGGTGAAGCGTGCGCGCAGCGACACCGACGCGGTGCAGATGATCGTCCACCAGGCGAGCGCACCGCAGAACACCGACGCGACCAGCAGGCTCGCATCGGCGAGGCTCGCGCCCACGCCCGCGAGGTTTCGGCCGGCGAAGGCGGCGCCGAACGCCATGACGGTCAGCGGGTTGAACACCGTGATGAAGAAGCTCGAGCTGGCATAATTGAAATGCGTGGCGACCCGGTGTTCGCGGTCGTCGGCCACGGGGTCTCCGACCGTGCGCGGCCGGTGCCGCATCGTCGTCCAGCCCATGATCACCAGCACGAGGCCGCCGATGCCGAGCAGCCAGCGCTCGCGCTCCTGCACGAAGTCCTGCACGAAGGAGAGGCCGAAGGCCGCCACCGCCCCGAACACCGCATCGCCCAGCGCCGCGCCGATGCCGGTCATGTAGCCTGCCGCC
This sequence comes from uncultured Reyranella sp., assembly GCA_964422305.1. Lineage (GTDB taxonomy): Bacteria > Pseudomonadota > Alphaproteobacteria > Reyranellales > Reyranellaceae > Reyranella. The sequence continues at coordinate 5,552 of CAYRBQ010000179.1, forward strand.
GCACCGACGGTGATCGAGCGGCGGATGCAGAGCGCCGCCGCCGGGCCGACCGGGACGGCGATGAGGAAGCCGATGACCGCGCCCTCGATCGCGAGCGAAATGGGATTGAAGACGAATCCCGGGACGGGCATCGCCGGGCTACAGCCTCTCGGCCGTGAAGCCGCGCGGCGGCGCCACGAGTCTGTCCTGCGCCGCCACGAGCTGCAGCTCGCGCTCGCCCATCGCGCGCGTCGTTTCGAGCACGGCGAAGATCGAAGAGGCGGCGCGCCCCAGTGCGTCGGCCACGTCGCCGCTCTCGATCCAGTGTGCGGTGAAGAGGGCGGCGACGGCATCCCCCGTCCCGTTGGGCGCGATCTCGAAGCCGATCAGCGGCGTCGCCACACGCCACGCCGCGTCTTTCGCCACGGCGACCATCTCGATCCTGTCCGCCGGCGCATCGCCGCGGCGCAGGCTGGTGATCAGCGCGAGCCGCGGCCCCTTCAGCAACGTGCGTGCCGCCGAGAGCGCCTCGTCCATGGTCGAGATCTTCCGTCCCGTGAGATGCTCGAGCTCGAAGTGGTTGGGCGTCACCAGGTCCGCCGCGGGGATGGCGCGTTCGCGGAAGAAGGTGTCGATGCCGGGCTTCACGTAGATCCCGGTGTCGATGTCGCCCAGCACGGGGTCGCAGCACCACACGGCCTTCGGGTTCGCCGCGCGCACCCTGCGGGCGGTGTCGAGCACGACATCGGCCAGCGCTGCGTCGCCGACATAGCCCGTGAGGAGGCCGTCGCAGCGCGCGAGCTGGCCCAGCGCCTCGATGCCGGCCACGATCTCGCCGACCTGCTCCGCCGAGGCCGCGCGGCCCTTCCAGGCGCCATAGCCCGTATGGTTGGAGAACTCGACCGTGTTCACCGCCCAGACCTCGTGGCCCAATCGTTGCAGGGGAAAGGTGGCCGCCCGGTTGCCGACATATCCGTAGGCGACGTGGCTCTGGAGCGAGAGGAAACGCATGGAAGCGGCCAGCTTGCCACAAGGGGGCCCGGCATTATAGTCCGCCGCGTTTTCGCCGAGGCCGCCTGGCGGCCCACGTTGGAGAGAAGAGAGATGTCGAAGCCCGTCCGTCCGCGCCGCAGCGTCCTCTACATGCCGGGTGCGAACACGCGCGCGCTCGAAAAGGCCCGTACCCTGCCGGCTGACGCGCTGATCTTCGACCTCGAGGACGCCGTCGCACCCGACGCCAAGGAGGCCGCGCGCGCAAATGTCGTGGCCGCGGCGCAGAGCAAGGCCTACGGCAAGCGCGAGATCGCGATCCGCTGCAACGGGCTCGCGACGCCCTGGGGTAAGTCCGACATCGCCGCGATCGCCAGGTCGGGCGCCGATGCGATCCTGGTACCCAAGGTCGAGAGTGCTGCCGAGGTCGCGACCGTGGTGTCGGTGCTCGATGCCGCCGGCGCGCCGTCCTCGATGGCGATGTGGGCGATGATGGAGACTCCCAAGGGCATCCTGCGCGCCGAGGAGGTGGCGGGCTCGCATCCCAGGCTCGCGCTGTTCGTCATGGGCACCAACGACCTCGTGAAGGACATGCGCGCGCGCCACACACCGATGCGGCTGCCGATGGTGACGGCGCTCGGCCTCGGCATGCTCGCTGCGCGTGCGCATGGGCTCACCATCCTCGACGGCGTCTACAACGACATCCAGGACGCCGAGGGTTTCCGCGCGGTATGCCGGCAGGGGCTCGAGATGGGCTTCGACGGCAAGACGCTGATCCACCCCAGCCAGGTCGAGCCGTGCAACGAGGTGTTCGCGCCGTCGTCCGCCGAGCTCGAGATGGCGGGCAAGATCGTCGCCGC
>CAYRBQ010000180.1:0-7375 GCA_964422305.1 uncultured Reyranella sp.
GGCCGGTGACCGGGCAGAGCGAGGTGAACTCGGGCTGCGTGAAGCGCGCGAGATAGAGCGTGCCCGGATGCGGGTTCGGCACGGTTTCGAGCACCGCTGCGGCGGGCGAGGCGGGAAGGGCGGCGGGCCGTCCGAGCTGACGGAGTTTTGCGTATTTGGCCATGGCCCATCATATGCTAACGGGGCGCGCATGACTCACCGGGTTGCCATCGTAGGCGCGGGGCCTTCGGGCTTCTATGCCGCGGACGGGCTGCTGCGCGGCCAGCCCGACCTCCATATCGACATGATCGATCGCCTGCCGACGCCGTACGGGCTGGTGCGCGCCGGCGTGGCGCCCGACCATCAGGGCACCAAGGCGGTGGCCCGCCAGTTCGACCGGCTGCTCGCCCAGCCCGACCTGCGCTTCGCGGGCAACGTCGAGGTCGGTCGCGACGTCTCGTGGGAGGACCTGGTCGAGCATTACGATGCGGTGATCGTCGCCACCGGCATGGTGATGGATCGCAAGCTCGGCATCCCGGGCGAGGACCTGCCGCATGTCTGGGGCTCCTGGCGCTTCGTGGCGTGGCTGAACGGCCATCCCGATTTTCGCGCGGGCCCTGATCTTTCCCGCGTGAAGTCGGTCGCCGTGATCGGCAACGGCAACGTGGCCCTCGACGTTGCGCGGCTGCTCGCCAAGACGCCGGACGAGATGGCCAAGTCCGACATCGTCGCCGAGGCAGGGGCCGCGATCGCCGCGGCGCCCCTCACGGACATCCATGTGATCGGCCGGCGGGGCGCCGAGCATGCCTCATTCACCAACAACGAGCTCGGCGAGATGGGCCGCCTGGCGCGTGCCGTCGCAGTCGCCGACCCCAGCGTGCTCGAGGCGGTGGCGCCGGCCGCCGATCCGACGCCGGAGAAGCTGCGCAAGACCAAGAACATCGACACGCTGAAGGGCTTCGCCGCCCACAAGGCCGGCGAGAAGCCCGTCACCGTCCATTTCCGCTTCCATGCCGCGCCGACGGCGATCCGAGCGGGCGAGGTCGAGCTCTCGACCGGCCAGATCACGGGCACGATCGCCGCCGATCTCGTGGTCACCTGCATCGGCTACTCCGGCGAGGCCCACCCGAAGGGCGAGGGCATCTTCCCGGTCGGTTGGGCGCGCCGCGGGCCCAGCGGCACCATCCCGGCCAACCGGGCCGACAGCCATGCCGTGGCCCAGCAGGTACTGGCCTACCTCAAGGAGCGCGATCCCAAGAGCGGCACCGACGTGCTGCCCATCGCGGTCGACGCCGCGGGCTGGCACCGCATCGACAAGGCCGAGGTGGCGGCTGGTGCCGCCCAGGGCCGGCCTCGCGTGAAGTTGACGGCGTGGCAGGCGCTGCTGGACGTCGCGCAGGGCGACTGACCGCTCTATTGTGCCGCCTTCGGGGACAAGGAGGCATCATGTCGAGTATCGCCCGCCGATTGGTTTGTGCGGCCGCCGTCGCGATGGCGGCGCTGCCATTTGCAACACCCGCGTCGGCACAGACCACGCTCAAGGTCGCGCTGCATTCCGACCTCAAGATCGTCGATCCCGTCTGGACGACGGCGCTGATCTCCACCCATCACGGCTACATGGTCTACGACACGCTGTTCGCGCTCGATGGCAAGCTCGAGGTCAAGCCGCAGATGGTCGACAAGTGGGAGGTCTCGCCCGACAAGCTCACCTGGACCTTCACCCTGCGCGACGGTCTCGAGTGGCACGACGGCAAGCCGGTGACGGCTGAGGACTGCGTCGCCTCGATCAAGCGCTGGGGCGCCAAGGATTCGATGGGCCAGAAGCTGATGGGGGCGGTGGCCGATCTTTCGGCGCCGGACGCCAAGACCATCAAGATGGTGCTGAAGGAGCCCTATGGGCTGGTGCTCGAGTCGCTCGGCAAGTCGAGCTCGAACGTGCCCTTCATGATGCCCAAGGCCGTGGCGTCGACCGATCCCAACACCCAGATCACCGACTCGACCGGGTCGGGGCCGTTCATCTTCAAGAAGGACGAGTGGCGGGCCGGCGAGAAGGCGGTCTACGTCAAGAATCCCAAGTACAAGCCGCGCTCCGAGCCGGCTTCGGGCCTCAGCGGCGGCAAGGTCGCCAAGGTCGATCGCGTCGAGTGGCTGACCTTGCCCGACACGCAGACCCAGGTGAACGCGCTCACCAGCGGCGAAGTGGACATGGTCGAGATCGTGCCGCCCGACCTGCTGCCGCTCTTGGCCAAGGACAAGAACGTCAAGGTCACCGTCGTCAACACGGCGGGGCGGCAGTACTCGATGCGCTTCAACGTGCTGTTCAAGCCGTTCGACAACGCCAAGGTGCGCCAGGCCGTGCTCTATGCGCTGGCGCAGAAGGAAGTGCTGGAGGCCAATGTCGGCAACCCGACCTACTACAGGGAGTGCAAGTCGCTGTTCCCCTGCGGCTCGCCGCTGGAGTCGACCAAGGGCTGGGACGACAAGCTCGGCGGCAACGTGGCCAAGGCGCGCCAGCTCCTGCAGGAGGCGGGCTATGACGGCACGCCGGTGGTGTTCCTGCACCAGACCGACACGCCGGGTCACAACAATCTCGCCACCGTGGCCAAGGCGCAGCTCGAGAAGGCTGGCCTGAAGGTCGACCTGCAGCCGATGGACTGGCAGACCCTGGTGACGCGCCGCGCCAAGAAGGATGCGCCGGACAAGGGCGGCTGGGGCGCCTACTTCACCTCGTGGGGAGCCACCGACGTGCTGAACCCGGTGTCGGCCGCCTTCCTCAACGCCTCGTGCGACAAGGGCACCTTCGGCTGGCCTTGCGACCCGGAGATCGAGAAGCTGCGCGACGCCTATTCGAAGGAAACCGATCCGGCCAGGCAGAAGCAGATCGCCGAAGCCGTCCAGCTCCGCGTGCTGGAGTATCCCACGCACGCGCCGCTGGGACAGTTCACGACGCCGACGGCGATCCGCACCAACATCGAGGGCCTACTGCAGACGCCGTCGCTGGCCCTGTGGAACGTCGAGAAGAAGTGATTGCGACAGCAATCACCCTGAGCGGAGCGCAAAGCGCGCAGTCGAAGGGTCTTGCCTGATGCAGGCAAGGTCTCTCCGCGGCGCGTCGCTGCGCTCCGCTTCGGTCGAGACGACGATGCCTAAAGCATAGTCCGTTCGGCTGGAATCAGCCGAACGGACTATGCCCATGGTCGAGGCCCGTCGAACAACGCGTTTCCGGTCAAGTTCAACCGCTTGCGGTTCAACTTGACCGGAAGCCGCACTAGGTCCTGTCGCTGCGGAAGACCGCGAGTTCGGCGCGCGTGTCGGCGATCGAGAACCAGCGGTGCTGCTCGGCGCGGAACGCCCGCCAGTTCGCCAGGATCTTCTTGAACTGGGCGTTCTGCGCGGCCTCCTCGTCGAGCACGCTCTCCAGCGCGACGCGCAGCGCCTTCACGACCTCGTCCGGCAGCACCGAGAGCTGCGTGCCGGCGGCGACCAGGCGGGCGATCGCCACGGCGTTCTTGGCGTCGTAGGAGGCCAGCATCTCGGTCATCGAGTAGTTGCAGGCGTAGCGGAGGATCGTCTGGTAGCGCGGCGGCAGGGAGGCCCAGGCCTGCTTGCCGATCATGAGCTGGTTGACCGCCTCGAGCTCCATGACGCCCGGCGTGTAGTAGTACTTGGCGACCTTGTTGAAGCCGAGCTTCTCGTCGTCGTAGGGGCCGACCCACTCGCAGGCGTCGAGCGTGCCGCGCTCCATGGCGGGATAGATCTCGCCGCCGGCGATCTGCTGCGGCACGGCGCCGAGCTTGGAGAAGACCTTGCCGCCGAAGCCAGCGGTGCGGATCTTGAGGCCCGAGAAGTCGGCCGGGGTCTTCAGCTCCTTGCGGAACCAGCCCAGCATCTGGCCGCCGGTCTGGCCGGCCGGCAGCGCCACGATGTTGAAGCTCTCGTAGACCTCCTCCATCAGCTTCTTGCCGTCGCCGAACATCATCCAGGCGTTGTGCATGCGCGGCGTCAGCCCGAACGGCAGCGAGCCGTCGAAGATGAAGCTCGGGTTCTTGCCGATGTAGTAGCCGGTGTAGGTGTGGCCGCACTCGACGGTGCCGTTCGAAACGGCATCGAGCACCTGCAGGCCGGGCACGATCTCGCCGGCGGCGAAGGTGTTGAGCTGGAACTTGCCGTCGGTCATCTCGCCCACGACGCGGGCGATGGTGGTCGAGGCGCCGAACAGCGTGTCGAGGCTCTTGGGAAAGCTCGACGTGAGGCGCCACTTCACGTTCTCGCTGGTCTGCTGGCCGAAGGCGGGCGAGGCGGCGAGCGCGGCGAGAGACGCGGCGGCCGGCGCGAGTTGTCGACGTCTGACGATCATGGGCTTCCTCCTGCTTGCTTGGTTGTCCGAAAGTCTAGGCCGCCGGCTTTGGTATCGCTACCATAAAATGCCCGAAACGGCCTAGCTGGCGCTCCAGCCGCCATCCATCGGGATGGCGGCACCCGTGATGTCCCGGCCGCCCGCGCCGCACAGGAAGGCGGCCAGCGCCGCCACACCCTCCATGGCGACGAACCTGCCGGAGGGCTGGCGGGCGGCCATGAACCTGGCCTCCGCCTCGGCACGCGGCAGGCCCTCCCTGGCCATGAACTCGGCGAAGCGCTGCTCGATGGCGGGAGTCGGCGAGGATCCCGGGCAGATCGCGTTGCAGGTGATGTTCTGGCCGGCCGTCTCCAGCGCCACCGCGCGGGTGAAGCCGATCAGGGCGGTCTTGGTCGTCACGTAGTCGACCCTGTCGGTCGCGCCGAACAGGCCGAACACCGATGAGATGTTGACGATGCGGCCGAAGTCGCGTGCCCGCATGCCCGGCAACGCAAGCCGCACGGTATGGAAGGCCGACGACAGGTTCACCGCCAGCGAGCGGTCCCAGTCCTCGGGCCTGAACTTCTCGACCGGGGCGAAATGCCGGACGACGGCATTGTTGATCAGGATGTCGACCGCGCCGAACGCACGCTCCGCCGCCGTCACCAGATCGGCGACTTGGCCGGCATCGGCGAGATCGGCGCCGTGATGCAGGGCGCGGATGCCGTGCCGATCCTCGAGCCCGCGGCGGGCCGTCTCGATCGACGCGGCCTCGCCGAAGCCGTTCAGCATCACGTCGCAGCCTTCGGCCGCCAGCCGTTCGGCCATCGCGAGCCCCAGCCCCTGCGTCGAGCCGGTGATCAGCGCGACCCTTCCCTTCAGCATGCCCACTCCTCAGGTGCTCTCGCGCTGCACGATCTCGAAGCCGAGGTCGACCTTAACGTGCTCGGCCGGCGCACCCTGCAGGCGTCGCACCAGCAGCTCGGCGCTGCGCTGGCCGATCTCCTGCCGTGGAATCCGCAGCGTCGTCACGCTCGGCACCGCATGACGCAGCAGGTCGACGTCGTCATAGCTCGCGATGGCGATGCGGCCCGGCACCGCCCAGCCGCGACGCTGGCATTCGAACAGCGCCCCCACCGCCAGCACCTCGCCCGCGAAGAAGCCGGCATCGAGGTCGGGATGGGCGTTGACCAGCCGCACCAGCGCGTCGGCGCCCTCGCTGAAGCCGCCGGTCGCCTCGAGCACGAGACTGTCGTCGACCGGCAGGCCGAGTTCCTGCAGCGCCGCGAAATAGCCGCGGCGGCGCTCCTCGGAGCGGTCATTGTCGCGCAGTGGCAGGGTCACGAAGCCGATCTTGCGATGGCCGAGGCGCGCGAGGTGGAGCGTCATGGCGCGCGTCGCCTCGTAGTTCGAGTAGCTGACGGCCATGTCGATCGGATCGTCGGGCAGGTTGCCGGTCTCGACCACCGGCACGCCGCTGCGCGCCAGCAGCTCGCGCGTGCGCTTGCTGTGGCGCGTGTTGTGCAGCACCAGGCCGCAGACCCGTTGCGCCAGGAACGCCGCGACCGCCGCCTCCTCGTCCTCCAGCCGATGGCCGCTGTTGGCGATCATCAGGTGCATGCCATTGGCGCGCAGCACATCCGACACGGCCTGGATCATGCCGGCATAGAGCGAGTTCCTGATGCCGGGCACGATCAGGCCGACGACGTTCGAGCGGTTCGACGACAGGCTGCCGGCGATGCGGTTCGGCAGGTAGCCGAACTCGCGCACCGCGGCATCGACCTTCCGCCGCATCTTCTCCGACACGGCCTGGGGCTCGCGCAGCGCGCGCGACACCGTCATCGGCGAAACGCCGGCATGGCGGGCGATGTCCCGCATCTTGATCTCGCCGCCTGCACTGCCTCTCGTGCGCGGCTTACCGCCATCCCGTGTTGACGCTCTCGACATGCGGCGATTATAGGTTGGTAGCGATACCAAACGAAACATTTTGTCGGTGGACAGGAGGAGATGCGCATGACCGGTCAGTTGCTGGGCTTCGTCGGCGTCGGCCGCATGGGCGGACCGATGGCCGGCCGTCTGCTCGATGCCGGCTACAAGCTCTGCGTCTACGACGTGTCGGAGGAAGCTACGAAGCCGCTGGTGGCGCGGGGCGCCCAGCTCGCCCAGTCGCCGGCCGAGGTCGCGTCGACGGCGGAGATCGTGCTGATCAGCCTGCCCACGCCCGCCATCGTGCGCGAGGTCGTGCTGGGCGGGAACGCCGGCATCATCAACGGCTCGTCGATCAAGACGCTGATCGACCTCTCGACGACCGGGCCGGGCGTGGCGGGCGAGGTCGCGGCCAAGCTCGCGGAGCGCAGCATCGGCTGGGTCGACGCGCCGGTGAGCGGCGGCGTCACCGGCGCCAAGGCTGGCACGCTCGCCGTCATGGTGTCGTGCCCCACGCCCGCCTACCGCGCGCTCGAGCCGGTGCTCAAGACCTTCGGCAAGCTGTTCCATACCGGCGAGAAGCCCGGCCTCGCTCAGACTGCGAAGCTCGCCAACAACATGCTGGCGGCGACCGCGCTGGTCGCGACCTCGGAGGCGGTGGCGATGGGCGTCAAGGCGGGTCTCGACGCCAAGGTTCTGATCGACATCATCAACGTGTCGAGCGGCCGCAACAGCGCCAGCCAGGACAAGTTCCCGCGCGCCGTGCTGCCGCGCACTTTCGACTTCGGCTTCGCCACCGCGCTGTCGCACAAGGACGTGCGGCTCTGCCTCGACGAGGCGCAGAACATGGGTGTGCCCATGCTGGTCGGCGCCGCCGTCCTCGAGATGCTGGCCGTCACCAAGGCGAAGTTCGGCCCCGACTCCGACTTCACCATGGTGGCGAAGGTTCTGGAGGAGTGGGCCGGCGTCGAGATCCGCGGCTAGTCGAGGCGGACGCTGATCCCTTCGAGGCCCTTGCCCGACGCCGGGTAGCGCTTCATCACCTCGGCGTCGTGGCCGGGGATCACCATCTCGACACGCCCGTCGGCCAGCTTCTTCAGCTTGTCGTAGCCCGCCAGCATGTCGGCCACCGAG
>CAYRBQ010000181.1:0-1322 GCA_964422305.1 uncultured Reyranella sp.
TGACGGCGCGGCGCGACACGACGATGTTGCCGCGGCGGCGGTCCATCTTGAGGATCGCGAACTGCTGGGCCTGGCCCATCAGCGGGCCGACATCGCGCACCGGGCGCACGTCGACTTGGCTGCCGGGCAGGAAGGCCACGGCGCCGCTGAGGTCGACCGTGAAGCCACCCTTCACGCGGCCGAAGATCGTGCCCATGACGCGTTCCTGGTCGGTGAACGCCTTTTCGAGAATGGTCCAGGCTTCCTCGCGGCGCGCCTTGTCGCGCGAGAGGACGGCCTCGCCTTCCTTGTTCTCCATGCGATCGACGAAGATGTCGACCGTGTCGCCTTCCTTCACTTCGGGGGCGGCGCCACCGTTGGAGAACTCACGCAGCGCGACGCGCCCCTCGGACTTGAGGCCGACATCCACCACGACGAAATCGTTGGCAATGCGAATGACGCGGCCCTTGACGACCGTGCCTTCGAAGCTCGACGAACCGCCCAGCGATTCCTCGAGAAGTGCTGCGAACTCGGCGCTCGACGCGTCGTTCGCGGGTTTACGCAGGGCGCTGCCCTTGGCCATTCAAACTCTCCTTCATCGATCCCGGGCGAAACGCTGCCGCCCGTCGGCCAACCGGTTAAGTCCGGCGGATCCACTGCCTTTGAAACACCGACGCGTGGACGACTCGTCCCCGCGCAATCGCCGCTGGAAGTCTTCGATCCGCCGGCGGCGACTTACGGCCCGGAAGATCGAAAGCCCTTGCGCTCGATGAATGCCAAGGCCGCGGCGAAGGCCGCATCGGCATCCATGTCGCTGGTATCGAGGTGGTAAGCATCGGGCGCGGCTCTAAGAGGTGCAGCCGCCCGTTCGCTGTCGCGACGGTCCCGCTCCGCCATCTCGGCAAGAACGCGCGGCTTTATAGTGTCGGCCCCCCCGGCCTGCAACTCCTGATACCGCCGCTCTGCCCGCGCTTCGACGCTGGCCGTCACGAACAATTTCACCGGCGCGTCAGGGCAAATGACGGTGCCGATGTCCCGGCCGTCCAGCACGGCTCCAGACGCCTGAGATGAGAATTTCTTCTGGAAATTCAAGAGATTGGCCCGAACCTGCGGCAATGCGGCGACCCGAGAGGCCGCCTGGCCGGCTTCGTCGGTCCTGAGGGCCGGATCTTCCAGATCGGCCGCCGTCAGCTCGGCCGCCACGTCGGCCGGCGCCCGGCCGCTTTGCGCGGCCTTCCAGCCCACGGCGCGGTAGAGCAGTCCGGTGTCGAGGTGGGGCAGGCCGAAATGGACGGCCAGCCGCCGGGCCATCGTGCCCTTGCCGGAGGCGGCCGGCCCGTCGA
>CAYRBQ010000181.1:1332-7352 GCA_964422305.1 uncultured Reyranella sp.
CGTCGGCGTCGCGATCGGCCGCGGACAGGGTCTCGGCGGCGCGGATCGCGGTCCCGGCATCGCGCGGATCGCCACCTTCGCGCAGCACCTTGGCGGCGACGGCGCGATAGAGCGCGCCGGTGTCGAGATGCAGGAAACCCAGATGCGCCGCCAGCCGCTTCGCCAGCGTGCCCTTGCCGGAGGCGGCCGGCCCGTCGACGGCGATGACGAGGCGTCCGTTCATGGACGGCCCCTCACGCCGCCGCGATCCTGGCGCCGAGGTCACCCATCAGGCGTGTGAAACCCGGGAAGCTGGTATCGATCGGCGAACCGTCGTCGACGGCGACGCCGTCGCGGGAGGCCAGGCCCAGCACGAGGAAGGACATGGCGATGCGGTGGTCGAGATGGGTGACCACCGTGCCGCCGCCCTGGGGTGCTGCGCCGGTGCCATGGACGAAGAGATTGTCGGCGCCCATCTCGTGGCGGACACCGTTGGCCGCCAGGCCTGCCGCGACGCTTGCCAGCCGGTCGCTCTCCTTGGCCCGCAGTTCGGCCAGCCCCAGCATGCGCGTCGTCCCCTTGGCGCAGGCGGCCGCCACCGCGAGGATCGGATACTCGTCGATCATCGACGGTGCGCGCTCCGGCGGCACCTCGACGCCCTTGAGCTCGCCCCCCCGCACCCGCAGGTCGGCGACCGGCTCGCCGCCGACTTCGCGCTGATTCTCCGCCGCGATGTCCGCCCCCATCTCGCGCAAGGTATCGTAGAGGCCGGCGCGCAGCGGGTTGAGGCCGACATTCTCGACCGTGACGTCGCTGCCCGGCCGGATCGCCGCGGCGACGACGGCGAAGGCCGCCGACGACGGGTCGCCCGGCACCGCGATGTCGCGCGCCTTGAGCTCGGGCCAGCCCACGACCGTGATGCGCTTGCCGCCGCCCTCGGCGGCCCCTACCCGCACCTCGGCGCCGAAGTGGCGCAGCATCCGCTCGGTATGGTCGCGCGTGGCCTCTGCTTCGATCACGGTGGTCTCGCCGGCTGTGTTGAGGCCGGCCAGCAGGATGGCGCTCTTCACCTGGGCCGAGGCGACCGGCAAGCGATATTCGATCGGCACCAACTCGTCGGTGCCGATCACGGCGAGCGGCATGCGGCCGCCATCGCGCGCCTCGAAGCGCGCACCCATGCGCGACAGCGGCTCGATCACCCGCTGCATGGGCCGGCGGCGCAGCGAGGCGTCGCCGGTCATGAAGCTCTTGAAGCGGTGGCTGGCGAGGATGCCCGACAGCAGCCGCGCCGAGGTGCCGGAATTGCCGAGGTCGAGCACATTGTCCGGCTCCCGCCCGCCGCCAACGCCGAAGCCGCGCACCTTCCAGGCGCCGCCACCGTCATGATCGATCTGCGCGCCCAATGCCCGCAGGGCGGCTGCAGTAGCAAGCACATCCTCGCCTTCGAGCAGGCCCGTAATCTTCGTTTCGCCCAGCGCGAGGGCGCCGAACATCAGAGCGCGATGGGATACCGATTTGTCGCCGGGGGCGCGCACGCGGCCCTTCAGCCGGTCCACGGGACGGGCGACGAGCTTGGCCGGGGCGGCATGAGCGGACAGGGGGCACTCCAGGGTAGAAGGCGGAATTGCGGCGCGGCGCGGTGGCGCCCTCGTAGCATGCCGGAATTTGCTTTTGACAGGGTGAAAGACGCGTGACATACGCCCTCCCTCGCGGCCGTTACGGTCGGTTTCGGCGCATTTTCAGGAGATTTCCGCGTGGTCAAAGCGAGCTGGGGCACGAAACGCACCTGCCAGAGCTGTGCAGCGCGCTTCTACGACCTGAACAAGAGCCCGATCAAATGCCCCAAGTGCGGGCGTGAGCACGATCGCGAGGACTTCGTGAAGGTCCGCCGTGGCCGCGGCGCCGCCGCCGCGACGGCCGCCGCAGCCGCCGCCAGCGCCGCCGCTGCGGCCGCTGCCGCCAAGGCGGCCGCCAAGAAGAAGACGGAGGACCTGGACGGCGACGAGTTGCCGGATGCGGAGGGCGACGACGCGCTGGCTGCGGACGATCTCGACGACGAGGACGACGACATCGAGGTCGAGGTCGAGGTCGAGGACGACAAGGGCGAGGGCGACCGCTAGGCCGCCTGTTGCCAGCCCGCGGAGCAGGAATTATACCTCGCGCCGCTTCCCAAGGATTTCGGGGCCATAGCTCAGCTGGGAGAGCGCTACAATGGCATTGTAGAGGTCGACGGTTCGATCCCGTCTGGCTCCACCAAACGACAGGGGTTAGCCCGAAAGGGCTAACCCCTTTGTTTGTTCCGCTTGCTCCAAATCAGATTGCTACAATTCGAGATCGGCTTCCGGTACGGGACGCCCCGCGAACCAGGCCCGCGAGGCCGGGGTGAAGAGGCAGGTGATGCCCCAGGCCATCAGCAGCAGCCGCGTGCCGGCCAGCCAGGCGAGCGGAAACCGGCTCATCATCTCCCCGAAATGCGACGAATCGTAGAGCAGGATCAGGAGAAAGAACGGAATGGTCGCGAATCGGGAAACGCGATTGAACTTGCGGGCGGTATAGATGATCAGGAGAAGCCCGGCGACGAACAGGGCAATATTGATGATCGCCGCCGCATAGCCGCCCGCGTGCACAACTGAATAATCGTACATCCCGATGGCGATGATGGCACTTGCGACCAGTGCTGCGAGCCACGTCCGCTCGAAGTGGCGAACGTCGCGCGGCATGACATCCGGCTCTTCGAACCCTTCCGACATAGCGCCGCCTCTCCGGTTCAAGAAGGCCTCCCGGGCAGGTTCTGTGGCGACGCTGCACCTCCCTGCACAATGATGCATTCTGCCCCTAAGGCTGGGACTCGTATTTGATCTAACGCAAGCTCATGCGCCGGGAACCAACCGGCGGGCTGAGCTCAATGTCGAAGCAGACCGGCGGCAGACCGGCCTCCACGCCTGCATGTTGCGGGTCAAGTTGCGCTTGCGCAGCTCCGTCAGCGACAGCCAGACCCGGCCGGCCGGCGCCGTGAAGGAAACCTTCTGTGAATGGAAGAAATATTGCTAGGCGCTGCGGCCGAGCTTCGCGGCCGCCGTCGCGAGCGCGCCGTCCTTCGCCTCAAGCTCGTCCATGATCGAGAAGTGATTGAGGCCCGCGAGCGGCAGCAGCTCGCTGGGCAGGCCCGACGCTTCTCGCGCCGTGTGATAGTCGACCGACTGGCGCTGCAGCTCGGGCAGCTCTCCCGTGCCGTAGGTCAGCACGACGGGCGCGCTCTTCTTCGGCAGGTGCAGGATCGGGCTGGTCCGCGCGGCCTCGCCGGCCGTCAGCCGCAGATTGTCGTTGAGATAGTTCAGCCGGCACGGCTCGACGTCATAGATGCCGCTGATGGCGAGGCCCGCGTCGACCTCGTCCATGGCAAGCGTCGTCGCGGTGAGATGGCCGCCGGCCGACCAGCCCGACACGACCAGCCGTCCCTTGCCCACGCCGTGGCGTGGTCCCTCGCGGCGCAGCCAGCGCACCGCCTCGGCGATCTCCGTCACGATCTCCGACAGCGTCACGTCAGGGCAGAGCGTGTAGCCCAGGAACGCCACGTCCATGCCGTTGGCGAGCGGGCCCGCGGCGGTGCACGCGAACGTCTCCTTGGCGTTGCGCTGCCAGTAGCCGCCGTGAACGAAGGCGAACAGCGGCGCACCGGCTTTGCCGCAGCGGTAGAGGTCGATCCTGTTGCGCGGCCGCGGACCGTAAGGAAGGTCGAGCGCTTCCGGATGCCGCTTGCGGAAGGCTTCGCTGCGCTGGATCCAGGCCTCGCGGCGCGCGCCGGAATCAGCCACCGCCCGCGTGTTGTCGTAGGCGTGGTCGAGCTGCTCGCGCGTCATGCCGCGCCACACCACCGTTCCGCTCATCGCCACGCCCTCCTCTGAAGCCGCCCTTCCTCTAGCACAGGCCTTTCGCCTAACGTCGCCCGTGATGTCCCCTTCTGCCCCAACAGCCGTCCGCGGCCCGGCGATCACCTTCACGGGCGATCCGTTCCGCGACGGCCTCGAGCACACGTTGGTCCACGAGCCGGATGCGATCGTCGCCATGGCGGACGGCCGGGTCACGCATTTCGGCCCCGCCGCGGGGGTCGCGCCGCTGCTGCCGCCCGGCATCGAGATTCGCGACTACGGCCGCGATTCGCTGATCTCGGCGGGCTTCGTCGACACCCACGTCCACTTCCCGCAGACGCCGATGATCGCGAGCCACGGCGCGCAGCTCCTCGACTGGCTCGACCGTTACACCTTCCCGACCGAGCTGAAATTCGCCGACCGCGAATACACGCGCCGCGTCGCGCGCACCTTCCTGCAGGAGAACCTGCGCAACGGCATCACCACGAGCTGCGTCTACTGCACCGTCCATGCCCACTCCGCCGACATCCTGTTCGAGGAGGCCGAGGCGCTGGGCCTGCGGCTCGCGGCCGGCAAGGTGCTGATGGACCGCAACGCGCCCGACGGGCTGCGCGACACCGCCCAGTCGGGCTACGACGAATCGCGGGCGCTGATCGCCAAGTGGCACGGCCGCGGACGGTTGCTCTATGCCATCACGCCGCGCTTCGCCGGCACGAGTTCGGCGGAGCAACTGGCGGCGGCCGGCGCGCTGTGGCGCGAGCACGGCGACTGCCTGATGCAGACCCATATCGCCGAGACGCGCGACGAGGTCGCCTGGATCGGGGAACTGTTCCCCGACCGGCGGCACTATCTCGACGTCTACGACCACCACGGCCTCTGCGGACGGCGCGCCGTGTTCGGCCACGGCATCTGGCTGGGCGACGACGAGCTCACGCGACTGCACCAGGCCGATGCGGCGATCTCGCACTGCCCGACCTCCAATTTCTTCCTGGGCAGCGGGGCCTTCGATCTCTCGCGTGCGCTCGATCCCAAGCGGCCCGTGCGCGTCGGCCTCGGAACCGATCTCGGGGCCGGCACCTCGTTCTCGATCCTCCAGACCTTGAACGAGGCCTACAAGGCCGCGCAGCTCAACCGGCAGTCCCTCTCGGCCGGCCACGCCTGGTATCTCGCCACCCGCGGCGCCGCGGCCGCGATGCACATCGAGGACAAGGTCGGCAGCATCGCCGTCGGCATGGAGGCCGACCTCGTGGTGCTCGACATGCGCTCCACGCCGCTGATCGCCTTCCGCATGGACGAGGCCCGCGACTTCGCCGAACAGCTCTTCGTCCAGATGATCCTGGGCGACGACCGGGCGGTGCAGGCGACCTGGGTGGCTGGACGGCCGGCCTACGCCCGTTCGTGAAAATGCGCTTTCCCTAGCGTTAATTTTCAGTGGCAGACCATAAATATGGTGGTGGAAGGCGGGGAATAGGCGTACGCTTTCTTCGGTAGCTGAAGGAGGTGCTTATCCGTTCGAGGACCATGTCCCCCGACGGAGTACGGATCACCGGTGGAATTCCCACCGTGTGCCCTGTCAGCCTCACTCTCAGCCTGACCACCGATCGCCAACGCCTCCGTTCACGGGGGCGTTTTTGTTTTCTGGCGACCGGTCCCGCTCCTCTGACCAAGACACCGGAGTACGAATATGGCCAAACGCGCCGCACGCCGCGCCAAGCTGCACGCCATCGATAGCGCCCGTATTCACAACCTCGTTTTCGACCACACTCCGGCCAACGACCGCGATCAGAGCTACATCAAGAAGATCCGACCGAGGAGCGACAACCAACGGGTCTTGATGGAGGCGATAGACTCCAAACCGCTGACCGTGGCGCTCGGCCCGGCCGGTACCGGCAAGACCTACCTCGCCATCTCCGCCGCCGTGGAGGCTCTGGAGGCTGGCACCGTCTCGCGCATCGTGCTGTCCCGGCCGGCCGTCGAGGCCGGCGAGAACCTCGGCTTCCTGCCGGGCGACATGCGCGAGAAGCTCGATCCCTATCTGCGCCCGTTGTGGGACGCGCTGAACGACCGGATGGGCCCCAAGCGGCTGCGCCAGCATCTCGACGACGGCACGATCGAGATCGCGCCGGTGGCCTTCATGCGCGGCCGCACCCTGAATAACGCCTTCGTACTGAT
>CAYRBQ010000182.1:0-7268 GCA_964422305.1 uncultured Reyranella sp.
GAGCGGGTCTGCTCGCCGTCGCCCCAGATCTCGATCTCGTGCTTTCCCGACAGCTTGGCGGCGATGACCTTGCGGCAGATCGCGGCGGGCGCCTTCTCGCGGCCGCCGTCGTAGGTGCCTTCGGGGCCGTAGACATTGTGGTAACGGGCGACGCGGGTGGCGATGCCGTAATCCTCGCGATAGTGGCGAGCCATGCGCTCGCTGAACAGCTTCTCCCAGCCGTAACCGTCTTCCGGCAGCGCGGGGTAGGCGTCTTCTTCCTTGAGCGCCGTCACGTTGGCATCGGTCTGCTTGTCGCCGTTGTAGACGCAGGCCGACGACGAATAGAAGAAGCGCGGCACGCCCGCTTCCTTGGCGGCGACCAGCATGTGGGTGCTGACGAGCACCGACAGCATGCACTCGGCCTTGTGGGTCTCGATGAAGCCCATGCCGCCCATGTCGGCGGCGAGGTTGTAGATCATCGATGCACCCTTGGCGGCCTTGCGGCAGGGCTCGAGCAGGGCGAGGTCGCCCACCTGGTTCTCGACGCCGGGGGTCTTCTGGTACCACTCCTCGAGCGGCTTCACGTCGACCGCACGGATCTTGGTGTGGCCGCGCTGCTGCAGGACACGAACCAGATGGCCACCGATGAAGCCACCGGCGCCGGTGACGACCACGAGATCATTCTTGGACATTCAGAAGCACCTTTTGATCGAAGCGGGTTTTTAACCGACTTTTCAACGACTTGCGAGACTTGGCGCCGCGCCTCGAACGAGCACGCGAGGCGGCCACGAAGGGATTGGCCGCGGAAGGCAGTCCGTTTGCTAGGAAGCGACCGCGCCGTCAAGCCGTCGCCGCGCCGCATGTACTGTGCGTGAAGGGAATACCCAAGGGCGTTCAACGGCGCAAAAACGATGGTCTGGCCCAAAAATTGATTTATACCAACGACATAGGCGTATCCTCACCCGACCGTACCTCATGACCTACATATTGGGCCTGAACGCCTATCACGCCGACGCCGCCGCGTGCCTCCTCAAGGACGGCGAGCTCGTCGCCGCCGTCGAGGAGGAGCGCTTCCGGCGGATCAAGCACTGGGGCGGCTTCCCGAGCGAATCCATCCGCTACTGCCTGGCCGAGGCCGGCATCTCGCTGGGCGACGTCGAACACGTTGCCGTGAACAGCGACAACCGCGCCAACCGCTGGCGCAAGCTCGCCTACGCGCTGACCTCGGGGGTAAGCCCGGCCTATATCCTGAGTCGCCTGCGCAATCGCGGCGAGCGCGCCGACATCGCAGGCAACCTCGCGCGCCACCTGCCGGACCAGGAGTTCCGCGGCACCGCGCACGCCGTCGAGCATCATCTCTGCCATCTCGCCTCGGCGTTCCTGGTCTCGCCCCATGACAAGGCGGTGGCCGTCTCGGTCGACGGCTTCGGCGACTTCTCGTCGGCGGCGTGGGGGCTGGGCAACGGCAACGAGCTGGCGGTCGACGGCCGCGTCTACTTCCCGCATTCGCTCGGCGTCTTCTACGAGGCGATGACGCAGTTCATCGGTTTCCCGCACTATGGCGACGAGTACAAGGTCATGGGGCTGGCTCCCTACGGCCAGCCGAAGTTCGTCGAGCAGATGAAGGAGATCGTGCGTGTCGACAATGACGGTGCCTTCACGCTGAACCTGCGTTACTTCCGCCACGCCTCGGGCGAGGGTGCGAACTACCAGGTGAAGGACGGCATCCCGTCGGGCGGCCGGCTGTGGAGCGACGAGCTCGCGAAGCTGCTCGGCCCAGGGCGCGATCCCAAGGCGCCGCTCGAGGATCGCCACCGCGACATCGCGCGCTCGGCACAGGTCACCTACGAGAACGCCTTCTTCAACCTGCTGAACGCGCTGCATCGGCGCTATGGCGTCGACGCCGTCGTGCTGGCGGGCGGCTGCGCCTACAACTCCGTGGCCAACGGCAAGGTGCTGGAGCGCTCGCCGTTCAAGAAGCTCTACGTGCAGTCGGCCGGTGGCGACGCCGGCGGTGCGATCGGCGCGGCCTACGCGACCTGGCAGAAGACCGGCGGCGCCGCGAAGAAGCGCAGCTTCGTCATGGACCATGCCTACTGGGGTCCGTCGGCGACGCCCGACGACATCGCCGCGGCGATCCAGCAGCGCCGCGCCGACTTCGACGCCGCGGGCTGCCGCATCGAGCGCATTGCCGACGAGGCGACGCTCTGCCGCCACACCGCGCAGGCGATATCCGAAGGCAAGGTGATCGGCTGGTTCCAGGGCCGGCTCGAATGGGGCCCGCGCGCGCTCGGCAACCGCTCGATCCTGGGCGATCCGCGCCGCGCCGACATGAAGGACATCCTCAATCTCAAGATCAAGCGGCGCGAGTCCTTCCGGCCGTTCGCGCCCTCGATCCTGCGCGAGGCGGTGCCCGACTGGTTCGAAACCGACGACGACGTGCCCTTCATGATGCAGGTCTTCAAGATCCGCGAGGAGAAGCGCAAGGAGATCCCCGCGGTGACCCATGTCGACGGGACCGGACGGCTGCAGACCGTGACCTGGTCGGGCAACCCGCGCTATGCGCGCCTGATCTCGGCCTTCCGCGACCTCACGGGCGTGCCGATCGTGCTCAACACCAGCTTCAACGAGAACGAGCCGGTCGTGTGCAAGCCGGAGGAGGCGATCGACTGTTTCCTCAGGACCAAGATGGACGTTCTCGTGCTGGGTGATACGCTCGTCCAACGATGATCTCGCTCACCGTCAACGGTCAGGTCCGCCAGGTCGATGCCGAGCCCGGGAAGCCGCTGCTCTGGGTTCTTCGCGAAGACCTGAACATCGTCGGACCCAAGTTCGGTTGCGGCGTCGCCGCCTGCGGCGCCTGCACCGTGCATGTCGATGGCGCGGCCGTGCGATCCTGCTCCTTCCCGGTGAGCGAGGCGGCGGGCAAGACCGTCCTGACGATCGAAGGCCTCTCGCAAGGTGGGCAGCTCCACGCCGTGCAGCGCGCCTGGATCGAGAACCAGGTGCCTCAGTGCGGCTACTGCCAGCCCGGCTTCATCATGGCGGCGGCGGCGCTGCTGGCCGTGAACGCCAGACCGAGCGACGGCGAGATCGACGCGGTGCTGAGCAACATCTGCCGCTGCGGAACCTACAGCGTGATCCGCCGCGCCGTGCATCGCGCCGCGGCGATCCTGGGCGGCGCGCCGTGAAGCTCGGCCGTCGCACGGCGATCGTCGGCGGCTTCCTCGGTGCCGGGGTGCTGGGAGTCGGCTTCTGGTTCGCCCGCGAGCGCGACCGTCTGGGACACCGAAGATTGTTCAACCTCAAGCCCGGCGAGATGGGCTTGAGCGGCTGGGTGAAGATCGCGCGCGACGGCTCGGTGACGGTGGCGGTGCCGCGCGCGGAGATGGGGCAGGGCATCCAGACCGCGCTCGCCATGCTGGTGGCCGAGGAGATGGACGCGCGCTGGGACCAGATGAGGGTCGAGGAGCCGCCCGAGGACGCGGTCTACCGCAACGTCGACATTCTGGTCGACGGGCTGCCGTTCTCGCCGGAGGAGACTGGCACGATCGTCGACGTGGCGCAGTGGATGGCGGGCAAGGCGGGCGGCGTGCTGGGGGTGAACGCGACCGGCGGCTCGACCTCGACGCGTGATGCCTGGCAGCCGATGCGTGTCGCGGGCGCCGTCGCGCGCGACCTGCTGTTGCGCGCGGCGAGCCGCAAGGCGTCGCTGCCGGTCGACCAGCTCACGGTCGTCGATGGCGAGGTACGCAAGCTCGACGGCACGAAGGTCGCGACGTTCGGCGAGCTGGTCGACCAGGTCGAGGACCTCGCGGTCCGCCCGCCGCCGCCATTGAAGACGCCGTCGCAATTCAAGCTGATCGGCAAGCCGTTGCCGCGGCTCGACGTGCCGGCCAAGGTCGCAGGAACCGCGACCTTCGGCACCGACGTGCGCCTGCCCGGCATGCTCTACGCCGCAGTGCGCAACGCGCCCACCTTCGGCGGCGAGGCGCAGTCCTTCACCTTGAAGCAGGGCGCGCTGCCCAAGGGCATCGCCGACGTCGTGATCGTGCCGGGCGGCATCGCCGTCATTGGTACCAGCTGGTGGCAGGCCAACCGCTTCCTCGAAGACGGCCTCGACGTGGCGTGGCGGCCGGGGCCCGATCCCAAGGTCGACAGCGCGAACCTGTGGAAACGCTACGAGGGTCTTCTCTCCGATGGCAAGCCGGCGCTGACGCGCACGTCCGGCAGCGTGATCAAGCCTGCCCAGATCCAGGTGCTGACGGCGACCTATCGCGCCCCCTATCTCGCGCACGCGCCGATGGAGCCGATGAACTGCACGGCGCTGGTCGGCGAGAACGGCGTCGAGATCTGGATGCCCAACCAGTCGCCGACCCTGATGCGCATGGTCGCCGGCCGCACCGCCGACGTGCCGCTGCGTGACGTGACCGTCCACACGACGTTCCTGGGTGGCGGCTTCGGACGACGGGCCGAGGTCGACCTGGTTCGCCAGGCCGTGACCTGCGCAACCTTCGTGCGCGGCAAGCCCATCCAGGTCCTGTGGTCGCGCGAAGAGGACATCCGCCACGACTACTACCGGCCGATGGCACTGGCGCGCTGGCGGGCCGAGCTCGATTCGTCCGGCCAGACGCCGAAACTCTCGAGCGTCGCCAAACGACAGGTCGCGCAGTCACCGACCGACCAGTTTCCCGCGCGCGTGCTCGGCTTCCCGGCGCAGGGCCAGCCCGAAGGCAACGCCGTCGAGAACCCGCCTTACGCCTTTCCGTCCTACCGGCTGGAAGCGATCGTCGCCGACGTCTCTGTGCCGGTCGGCTTCTGGCGCTCGGTCGGCCATTCGCACAGCGCGTTCTTCGACGAGAGCTTCGTCGACGAGATCGCGGCCGCGCTGAAGAAGGATCCGGTCGAGTTCCGCCGTGAGCTTCTGGCCGGTAAGCCACGCCATCTGAGGGTGCTCGAAACCGTGGCGAAGGAAGCGGGCTGGGGCTCGCCGCTGCCGGCAGGCTCGGGCCGCGGCGTGGCGCTGCGCGCCTCGTTCGGCTCGATCGTGGCCCAGGTCGCCGAGGTGGCGGTGGCTGACGGCAAGACCCTGCAGGTGAAGCGCGTCACCTGCGCCATCGACTGCGGGCCGGTGGTCAACCCGGCGATCGTGCGCGCCCAGATGGAAAGCGGGATCGTCTACGGCCTGTCGGCCGCGCTCTACGGCGAGATTACCCTGGCCGACGGGGCGGTCGAGCAGTCGAACTTCACCGACTACGACGCGGTGAGGCTCGCCGACTCGCCCGAGATGTCGGTGCATCTCGTCGACGGCGGCTCGAGCTTCGTCGGCGGCGTCGGCGAGCCGGGCACGCCGCCGATCGCGCCGGCCGTCGCCAATGCGATCTTCGCCGCCACCGGCAAGCGGCTGCGCGACCTGCCGCTGCGCCTCGTGTAGAGTGGCGCGGGCCTCGGCCCGGATATGGACATCGGGGATCGATAGTGCGGGTATTGGTGGCAGGGGGCGCAGGCTATATCGGCTCGCACACGTGCAAGGCGCTGGCCCGCGCCGGCCACCAGCCCATCGTCTACGACAACCTGCATACCGGCCATCCCTGGGCCGTGAAGTGGGGACCGTTCGTCCAGGGCGACCTCAACGATGCGGCCCGGCTCGCCGAGACGCTGAAGGCGCACAAGATCGAGGCGGTCATCAACTTCGCGGCCCTCGCCTATGTCGGCGAGTCGAATGCCGAGCCCACGCGCTACTACCGCGCCAATGTCGGCGGCATGATCACGCTGCTCGAGGTCATGCGCGCGCACGATGTCGGGTCGATCGTCTTCTCCAGCAGCTGCGCGACCTACGGCGTGCCGGAGCGCCTGCCGATCGTCGAGGGAATGCGCCAGGAGCCGATCAATCCCTACGGCCGCACCAAGCTGATGGGCGAGCAGATCCTCCGCGACGCCTGTGCGGCGCACGGTCTTGGCGCCGTGGCGCTGCGCTACTTCAACGCCGGCGGCGCCGATCCCGAAGGCGAGCTGGGCGAGGAGCACGATCCCGAGACGCACCTCATCCCGCTCGTGCTGCAGGCCGCGCACGGCACGCGGCCCAGCATCTCGGTGTTCGGCCGCGACTACGACACGCCCGACGGCACCTGCATCCGCGACTACGTGCACGTCACCGACCTGGCGAACGCTCATGTCGCCGCACTGACGCGATGCAAGGCGGGCGGGTTCCAGGCCTGCAATCTCGGCGGCGGCCGGGGGGCGAGCATCGGCGAGGTGATCGCGCGCGCCCGCACCATCACCGGCCGGGAGATCCGCGCGGTGGATGCGCCGCGACGGCCGGGCGATCCGCCGGTGCTGGTGGCCGACATCGCGCTGGCCAGGCGTGCGCTCGACTGGGAGCCCAAGCACTCGGGCATCGACGAGATCATCCGCACCGCCTGGGCGTGGATGACGAAAGCGCATTGATCCATGGACTGCGCCGCCGTCACGCCGCTGATCATCACCTTCAACGAGATCGAGAACATCGCGCGCACGCTCGGCAAGCTCGGCTGGGCCCAGCGCATCGTCGTGATCGACAGCGGCAGCACCGACGGCACGCTCGATGTGCTGGCGAAGGATCCGCGCATCGAGGTGGTGCATCGGCCGTTCGACAGCTTCGCCGAGCAATGCAACTTCGGCCTCACACAGATTCGCACCGGCTGGGTGCTGTCGATGGACGCCGACTACGAGCTGGGCGACGGGTTCGTGGCGGAACTCGAAGCCCTGCAGCCCGGCCCGCACCAAGCAGGCTATCGCGCGGCGTTCATCTACCGCATCCACGGCAGGCCGTTGCGCGGCACGCTCTATCCGCCGCGCGCCGTGCTCTATCGCGTCGAGGGCGCGCGCTACGAGAACGAGGGACATGGCCACCGGATCAGGCTGGGCGGCACCGTCTCCGATCTCAGGAGCACGATCTTCCACGACGACCGCAAGCCGCTGTCGCGCTGGCTGGGCTCGCAGCTCAAGTATGCCGTGCGCGAGGCCGCCCATCTGCTTGCGGCGCCGCGCGAAAAACTCTCGCGCCTCGACCGGCTGCGGCTGATGGGCTGGCCGGCACCGATCCTGGTGCTGGGCTATGTGCTGGTCGTGAAGGGCGCCGTGCTCGACGGCCGCGCGGGCTGGTTCTACGCCTGGCAGCGGTTGCTGGCCGAGGTGCTGCTGGCGTTGGAGCTGCTGGACCGGCGCCTGTCAGGCGCTGTGAAGTAAGGGCTGGTGCCGGGTGAGGGGATCGAACCCCCGACCTTCGGTTTACAAAACCGCTGCAC
>CAYRBQ010000183.1:0-7257 GCA_964422305.1 uncultured Reyranella sp.
AGAAGACGTACAAGGAACGCGCGCTAAAGATCGGCGCGCACCATGTCGCCAATCTCGTCACCGCGCTCTGCTCGCCCGCCGGCAAGCCGATTACCGGCCAGTTGCTGGGGGTGCGTGGCCGCGAGGTCTTCCTGTTCGGCCAGCCCCGTCCGGTCGGCAAGTTCGAGGCCGGCTCGCCGGCAAGCATCGCCCATGACCTCGCCGGCAAGCTCGGCGGCCAGTTCACCGATCTCACCACCGATCTCGAAGCCTTCAACACCGAACCCCTCGTCTGAGGAGAGCACCCATGACCGAGTCCATCACCGTCAAGACCGTCGAAGAGCTGAAGGACGCGCCGGAGGAATACCGCGAGGCCGTGGGCAAGCTCGTGATCAGTCACGCCATCAACGAGCTATACGGCGCACAGGTGTTCGACGAGCCCGCGATCGCCGATGCGCCGACGCCCTACGCCAAGTGGCTGACCTGCCGCGTCGCCATGGAGGAATACGGCCATCACGTCCGCTTCCGCCAACTCGGCGTGCAGATGGGAATCCCCGAGGAGCGCATGGTTCCGGGCAGCGGCAAACGGCCTCTCTCGATTTTCGAGTTCCCGCTCAAGACATGGGAGGAGTTCGTCGCCATCAAGCTGCTGGCCGATCTCGCCGAGATCCTGCAGGTCGAGGACCTCCTGCACTGCACGTTTCATCCGCTGCGCAACCTGGCGCGGGCGACCATGCCGGAAGAACGCTTCCACGCGCAGTTCGGCGAGGACTTCACTGCGGAGCTCGTCAAGACGCCGCAGGGAAAGGAGACGCTGCAGGCTGCCGTGAACGAATACTTCCCTTACCTGCCGTCGTTCTTCGGCGGCTCGAAGTCGAAGAACAACGAGATCTTCCGCAAGTGGAACATCAAGCAGCGTACCAACGACGAAATGCGCGCCGACTTCCTGAAGCGCGCGACCGAGGTCGCCACCAAGTACGGCCTTACCCTGCCGGAGGTCCGGCAGGCCGCGTGAGCGACGCCATCGTACTGCCGGCCGCGATACTCCATCCCCTGACGGCGGAGCTGCGCGGTGCGTCGTGGTTTGCCGCGTTGGGCGAGCCGCTCACGGAAGGCGACCGCGCCGATGCAACGGCATATGCAGCGGTGCTCGGAGCCGCCGACGTCACGATCGATATGGCGAGGGGCTGGCCCGAGGCCGAGCATTTCCTGAAGGCCCCGGATTGGTCGCCGGACTGGTGGGAGCGTGAGGAGTCGCTTCGCCGCAATCTGCTGCAACGTGCCGAGGCACGCTATCCAGAGCGCGCGCTGTGGACCGTCCTTACAGAACTAACTACGGAAGTCGGCGACCTCGTGCACGGCAAGGCCGCCACCGCTGCGTCCCGTATGGGCAACGCGGCAAAGGCGTCGATCCACGTCGCTGCCGGTGCCGCGTCACAGGCGGCCTACCAACTCGCCGTCGCGCGCCTCGCCGGTGAGACTGCATCACCCTTCGAAAGCAAGTTCCGGCTGTTCGCCGCGGGACGCTGGCCGCTCGGCATCGTCGGCTCTAGGCTGATCCTCTTCTGAGGAGCAGCCTGCGATGAATTCCTACGCCGCCCCGCCGCGCACCATCGGCCGGCTGAAACGCCCCTTCGGCAACCTCTACTACGAGGTGTCGGGCAGCGGTCCCGCCCTTCTCTTCGCCCATGGGCTGGGTGGCAACCATCTGAGCTGGTGGCAGCAGGTCGCGCACTTCGCGCCGAACTATACCTGCGTGACCTTCGCACATCGCGGCTTCGCGCCCTCCGACCCGGTGGCCGGCGGCGTCGACCCTGCAGACTATCCCAGCGACCTAACGGCATTGATCGATCACCTGAAATTCCCTGACGTGCGCCTCGTCGCGCAGTCGATGGGCGGATGGACCATGCTCGAATACGCGCTCGCCAATCCGGCGCGGGTGAAGGCGCTGGTCCTCAGCTCGACATCAGGCACACTCGACCGCCGCGGCAGCGATCCCTCCGGCGGGCGCGACTACGACGCCTGGCTGGAGGATGCCGAGGCCAAGCTCGCCGACGGCGCGTCGAAGGGTATCCATCCGGCGATGGGCGCCCGGGCGGCCAAGCGGGAGCCTGCGCTGCACCTTCTCTATCGCAGCATCGACGAGATGGCGGGCGCCCTCGACAAGGAGAGGCTTCGCGCCGAGCTGCGTCGCACGGCGACCCGCACCGTCGCCGAGTTCAGGTCATTCCGCGTGCCGACCCTGCTGATCGCCGGCGGCGAGGACGTCGTGTTCCCGCCGTTCCTGGCAAGCGCCATCGCGGCAACCCTGCCCTGCGGCGAGGCGGAGATGATCGGCGATGCCGGCCACTCGCCATACTTCGAGCAGGCCGCTAGATTCAACGCGCTGGTCGACGCGTTCCTCGCGCGGCAGCGCTAGGAGGAGATGTTGTCCAAGGACAATCCGCGAATTGCCGTCCTCGGCTTCGCGATCGAGTGCAATCGCTTCTCGCCGGTAACCACCGCGGAAGATTTCGAGCAGGACGTCGACATCCGCGGCAACCGCATCGTGAGCGAGGCCCGTTCAGGCAAGTCGATCACCATGCCCGACCTGCCCGGTTTCTTCACCGAGATGGATCGCACCGGCGACTGGACGCCCGTCCCGCTGCGCGTCTCTCTCGCCCAGCCGGGCGGCCCGGTCGCTGAGAAGTTCTTCAAGGACTACCTCGCCGAGATCGAGGCGAGCCTGAAATCGGTGCTGCCGGTCGACGCGGTGTTCGTCTCGTGCCACGGCGCGGCGCTCGCCGAGGGCACTGACGATCCCGACGGCGACTTGTTCGAGCTGCTGCGCCGCATCGCGGGCCCTGACGTGCCGATCGTGTCGGTGTTCGACCTGCACGCCAACGTCTCGCGCCGGATGATCGACAATCTCAGCGTCTTCGTCGGCTATCTCGAGAACCCGCACACCGATATCTACGAGCGCGGCGTCGAGGCGGCCAAGCACATGCGCGAGCTGCTGGCCGGCACGAAGACGGCGATCGAGATGGTCAAGATCCCGCTGGTGCCGCCGCAGATCGCCCTGCTGACGGCGCGCGGCCCCTATGCCGACCTGATCAGGTACGGCCAGACCAAGGTCGGCGGCGACATCCTGAACGTCTCGGTGATGGCGGGCTTCGCTTACAGCGACAGCCCGAAGAACGGCCTGACCGCGGTCGTGACCGCCCGCAACGCCAACCGCAAGGCCGCCGCCGACCTCTCGCTCGACATCGCCAAGCGCGCCTGGGGCATGAAGGAGCGCTTCAAGCGCGCGATGATGTCGCTCGCCGACGCCGTCCAGCTCGCGGTCTCGGTCGGCCGCGACCGTCGGCGCAAGCCGATCATCCTCGCCGACGTCGCCGACAATCCCGGCGGCGGCGGTCGCGGCAACACAACCTATCTGCTGCGTGCGCTGAAGAGCGCCAGGGCGCAGGGCGTGATCTTCGGCGTGTTCAACGACGCCGCGCTCGCTGCCCAGGCACACGAGCTGGGCGAAGGCGCGATTTTCAACGCCTCATTCAACACGAAGGAGCACCAGGAGTTCTCGCTGCCCTTCGACTGCGAAGCCAAGGTGACCAAGCTGTCGGACGGCCAGTATGTCGGCCGGCGCGGCGTGCTGAGAAATGTCTCGTCCGACATGGGACCGTCAGCGCTGCTCGACCTCGGCGGCATCCAGGTAGTGGTCATCTCCAACCGCTGCCAGTGCATGGACCCGCGTCAGTTCGAGATGTTCGGCCTCGACATCGCCCAGGCGCGAGTCGTCGTGGTGAAGAGCCGCGGCCATTTCCGCGGCGGCTTCGACGAGTTCTTCAAGCCCGAGCAGATCTACGAGGTCGACTGCCCCGGCCTGACCTCTCCGGTGCTGGCGAACTTCACCTGGACCAAGCTGCCGCGACCGGTCTATCCGCTCGACGAGGAGACGAGCTGGACGCCGCCCTCGTAGCCGGCGATCAACGGTCCGGCAGCGGGATGAACTCGTTGTCGCCCGGCACTTTCGGGAAGCGCTGGTCGCGCCAGTCGGTCTTCGCTTTCTCGAGGCGCTCCTTGCTCGACGAGACGAAGTTCCACCAGATGTGACGCGGCCCGTCCATCGTGGCCCCGCCCAGCAGCATCGCCTTGGCGCCGGCCGGTCCGGCGACGGCCTCGACCGCCTGTCCCGGCGCGAGCACGGCGAGATCGCCGACGCCCAGCGTCCGATCTCCCACCGTCAGTGAGCCGTCGGCGAGATAGATCGCGCGCTCCGCATGCTCGGGCGACACGGCAAGCCTGCCGCCTGCGGCGGCTTCGACACCGACATAGAAGATCGGCGAGAAGTGCGTCGTAGGCGCGGTGCGCCCGGCGTAGGTGCCGACGATAAGACGCTGCGCCACGCCGCCCTCGGACCAAGCCGGCAACTTGGCCGCTTCGACATGCTCGAAGGCGGGCTCCGTCTCCTCGTGAGTCTTGGGAAGCGCCACCCAGGTCTGGACGCCGTGCATGCGGAAGCCCTTGGCACGCATCTCGGGCTCGGTGCGCTCGCTGTGGACGATGCCGCGGCCTGCGGTCATCCAGTTGACGTCACCCGGCTTGATCGGCTGCGCGAAGCCCAGGCTGTCGCGATGGTAGATGCCGCCGTCGAAAAGATAGGTGACCGTTGCCAGTCCGATGTGCGGATGCGGCCGCACTTCCATGCCGCCGCCCGGCGGAACGTCCATCGGCCCGAAATGGTCGAGGAAGATGAACGGACCGACCATGCGCCGCTTGACGCTGGGCAGCACGCGCCGCACCGCGAAGCCGCCGCCCAGATCGTGCGCCCTGCCCTGGATCAGAAGCTCGATCGCGTCGGCCATCTTGTCCTCCTCGAATGTTTGTGCTGCAAACAAATCCTCATGGCAGCCCGTCGCGACCTCTCGCCTTTCTTTGCCCCCGACAGCGTCGCCGTCGTCGGCGCCGGCGAGCGCACCACCTCATCGGGCGGAGCGGTCATGCAGATGCTGCGCCAGGCGGGTTATGGCGGAAGGGTCGTTCCGGTCAATCCCAAGGGCGGCACCATCTTCGGTTACGAGTCGGTGACTTCGATCGGCGCGATGCAACGGCCGGTCGACCTCGCCGTCATCGTCATCCGGCCCGACGCCATTCTCGAGGCCGTCGGCGAAGCCGCCGATCGCGGCGTTCGCAATCTGCTGATCCTACCCGGCGGCTTCGCGGAAGCAGGCCCCGCCGGCGTGGCGCGCAACGATGCCCTGCTGAAGCTCGCCACCGATCGGGGTCTCACGGTCGCCGGACCGAACTGCGCCGGCATCATCCATCTTGATCCGGCGAAGCGCTTCGCCGCGACCTTCCTGCGCGACCTGCCGCCGGGCAGCGCGGCCGGAAACGGCCTCGCCTTCGTCTCGCAGTCCGGCGCGCTGGCCGAGGAGGTCATCGACAAGGCGAACGCCCGTGCCCTGCCGCTGATGTCGGTCGTTTCGGTCGGCAACGCCGTGCATCTCGGCGTCGAGGACTATCTCGACTGGCTGGGTGACCGGCAGGAAATCGGCGCAGCCCTGCTCTACATCGAGTCGATCGAGGATCGCGAACGCTTCCACGAGGTGGCGCGCCGTGTCTCGGCCAAGAAGCCGGTCGTTGCGCTGTTCGGCGGTCGCACCGAGATCGGCGGTCGGGCAGCGGCGGCCCACACCGGCGCCGTCGCCAACACCGACGCTGCCATCGACGCCTTTTGCACGTCCTGCGGCATCGTCCGCGTGGAGAGCCTGCGCCGGCTGCTGGTCGCGGCGAAGGCCTTCGGCCGGTTCCCGCAAGGTCTCGGCCGGCGGGCGCTGATCCTCTCCAACTCGGGCGGACCGGGAGTGCTCTGCGCCGACCGCGCAACGGTCGAGGGCCTCGACCTCGCCCGGCTGCCGGGTGCCATGGCCGATGTGCTCCGCCAGCAGCTGCCGGCCGAGGCGTCGGTCGCCAACCCGATCGACCTGTTGGCCGACGCGCGGGAAGACCGGTTCGGCCTGGCTTTCGAGGCCGCGATGGACCACGCATCCCAGGCCTACGACGTAATCCTGATGATCCATGTCGTGCCCTTCATGGTCGACGCCGGGCCGGTCATCGAGCGGCTGGCAGAACTCGCTGCACACGCACGCCTGCCCTTGATGCACAGCATGATGGGAACGCTCCCTGGCAAGGCCGAGTGGTTCGCCAGGATGGAGCAGGCCGGCGTTCCGATGTTCAACGACGTCGAGGAAATGGCCGAGGCGGCCGGCCTCCTGGCGCGCTACCGCGCTCTTCGCAGCGCAGCATCGGAGGTTCCTTTTCCTGTGACCTTTCGTGACCGACGGACAGGGTGACACCAGAAAGTCGTTCGTCTACAGACAGTTAGCGGCATTTCACGGGTGTTGCATTTTTGCAACTTTTTGTTGGACTTGTGGATATTACGTGGCCAGTATCTGCCGCAAGCGGGGCACGCGGGGGGCACTGACCTGGGGAGGTCGGTGAATCGCTGGTTAGCCTCAACTGTCAGTTAGTAGCGTTCCAATGGAGAACGGGAGAGGCCGAATGGCGTTCACGACGACGCGTCACAAGCGCGCCCAGCGATGGCGAACCGTCCGCAGCCTCATGGCAGCGAGCCTTGCATTCTCGACAATCCAGGTGTTTTGCGCCGCCGGGGCAATGGCCCAGGTGAAAGCGCCGGCCAAGAAGCAACTCAACCCTCCGGCAAAGTCGGCCGCCCCCACCGAAGACGTCCACCCCTTCTCCATCTCGGCCGACAGTTCGGTCGCCCAGCAGCTCATCAATCTCAAGGTCGATCCCGCCGACGCCCAGGCCGCCGCCGATTCCGTGGGCAAGGCGCTGAGCCAGCCTGAGGTGAGGGCCGCCAACTCCGGCCGCGCCGTCCTCGAGAGCCAAGGCGCCGGAAAGCCCAAGCGTCTGGTCACCCTTCAACTCTATTCCGCCAAGTCGCTGGCCGTCGAGCTTGCGCGTAGTGCGGACGGATCCTTCGGCTACAAGCTTGCGCCGGGCGCAACGGAAGACGACGACCAGCGGGTTTCGACACTTCCCGGTACGGCCTCGGCCACCAGCGCGGGCGCCCGGTCGCTGGTTGCCGATTCGGTCAAGACGGTGAAGGCAAGTGGTGCCACCCTCGTCAGCACCTTGGCGCCGAGCGGGGCCAGCCCGTCGGCGCTCAAGGAATTGACCGAGGCCCTGGCGGGCTTTGCGCCGGCCGGCACCAAGGTCGACGTGGTCCAGGGGCGCACCGTCGATGGAACGCCGCGCGTGCGGGGGGCCAGCCTC
>CAYRBQ010000184.1:0-7242 GCA_964422305.1 uncultured Reyranella sp.
CGATGCCGGGCTTGATGTGGTCGAAGAAGCGGGGCGCCAGGGCGAGGTAGCCGTGTGCCGCAAAGCTGTCGGTCACCTTCCGGATGTGCTGGTTGACGCCGAAGATCTCCTGGACGACCACGATGCCGCCCTTCGGGGCGCCCTTCGGGCTGGCCAGATAGGCGCCGATCTCGCCGGCGGCAGACTTAAGACGGATATCCTCGCCCATGAAAATTCCTCCCGGTTACGGGCCCATAGGAGCATGGTAGAGGCGCGCCCTTCAAGGAATCCGAGCCATGTACATACCTAGCCATTTCGCAGGCGACGAAGCCACGGGACGGGAGATCATGCAGGCCCATAGCTGGGCTCTGCTGATGACCTCCGACGAGCAGGGCGCGCCACTCGCCACCCACCTCTCGCTGATCTGGCGCAACGACGGCACGCCGCACGGCTCGCTGATCGGGCACATGGCGCGCGCCAACGCGCACTGGAAGCTGTTCGAGCGCCCGGCCGACTCGCTCGCCTTGTTCTGGGGCCCGCACGCCTATGTCTCGCCGACCTGGTACGCACCCGGCCCCAAGGTGCCGACCTGGAACTACGTCACCGTCCACGCCTACGGCCGGCCTCAGGTGATCACGGAGACGCCGCTGGTGCTGCGCGTCCTGTCGGAGCTGGCCAAGGTCTACGAGTCCGGTGCCGGCGAATGGAACCTGGGCGCATTGCCGCCGGGCAATGCCGAGGCGCAGACGAAGAGCATTATCGCCTTTCGCATGCCCCTCTCGCGGATCGAAACCAAGATCAAGCTCAGCCAGAACCGCGACCTGGAAGACCGCCAGCGTGTCATTGCCAGGCTGGAGGCGAGCGAGGACCAGGACGCGCAGGCGACCGCCGCCTGGATGAAGCGCGTGCTGCCCTGATACTCGGTCCGCATTCGCTTTACATCGACTGAGCCATCGGCCACTTTCGCCCGCAAATATGCGGAGGAAATGAAATGGCCGTTCGTCGTCGTGGGATCGTCAAGGGCGGTCTCGGCACCGTGATTGCCGCCGGTGTCGGCATGCCGCTCTATCTGCCGGCCGCCCGCGCCCAGGCGACCTACCCGAACAAGCCGATCACCTTCATCGTGCCCTGGCCGGCGGGCGGGTCGAGCGACATCACGCTCCGCGCCATGTGCGAGCGCGCCAGCAAGGTGTTGGGACAGCCCTTCCAGATCGACAACAAGGCCGGCGCCTCGGGCACGCTCGGGCCGGCGACGATGGCCGCCACGGCGAAGCCCGACGGTTACACGCTGGCGCAGTTCCCGATCTCGGTGTTCCGCCTGCCGGTGATGCAGAAGACGGCCTTCGACCCGATGAAGGACTTCACTTACATCTCCCATCTCAGCGGCTACACGTTCGGTGTCACGACGGCGGCCGACCAGCCCTACAAGACGTTCAAGGACGTCATCGAATACGCCAAGGCAAACCCCGGCAAGGTTACCTACGCCACACCGGGGGCCGGCACGTCGCTGCATATCGGCATGGAACGCATCGCTGCGCAGGCCGGCATCAAATGGACGCAGGTGCCGTTCAAGGGCGGCGCCGAGACGAATGCCGCCGTGCTCGGCAAGCACACGACCCTGCAGGCCGATTCGACCGGCTGGAAGCCGCTGGTCGATGGCGGCCAGCTCCGCCTTCTCTGCGTCTGGACCGAGAAGCGCACCAAGAATTGGCCGGACGTGCCGACCCTCAAGGATCTTGGCTTCGACATGGTGTTCGACTCGCCGTTCGGCATGGGTGGGCCGAAGGGCATGGATCCGGCGATCGTGAAGAAGCTCGACGAGGCCTTCAAGGTCGCGCTCGAGGACAAGGACGTGATCGCCACCCTCGAGAAGTACGACATGGCGCCGCGCTACATGCCGGCCGCCGCCTACGACAAGTTCGCTCGCCAGCTCTACCTCGAGGAGAAGGCTGGATTGGAGAAGCTCGGCCTCGCGGCGAAGAGCTAAAAGGGGGAGACAATCATGCGCCGTCGTTCTTTCATCGCCGCCTCGACCGCGGCCGCCTCGGGCATGCTCGCGCCCGCGATCGTCGATGCCCAGGGCGCCAAGGACTTCCCCAACAAGCCGATCACGCTCATCATGCCGTGGCCGGCCGGCAGCGGTGTCGACGTGTGGCACCGCGCCATGGGCGATGCCGCAGCGAAGATCCTCGGCCAGCCGGTCATCATCGACAACCGCACCGGCGGTTCAGGCACGACCGGCCCGGCCAGCATGGCTGCCACCGCCAAGCCCGACGGCTACACGATCTCGCAGATTCCGGTGACGCTGTTCCGTCTGCCGCACATGCAGAAGACACCCTACGATCCGATGAAGGACTTCACCTGGATCCTGCATACGTCGGCCTACACGTTCGGCGTCGTCGTGCGTGCCGACTCGCCGATCAAGACCTTCGCCGACGTGATCGAGTTCGCCAAGGCGAATCCGGGCAAGTTCACCTATGCCACGCCTGGTGCCGGCAGCTCGCTGCACATCGGCATGGAGCAGATCGCGCTCAAGGCCGGTGTGAAGTTCACCCACGTGCCGTTCAAGGGCGGGCCCGAGGGCTGGGCCGCGCTGGAGGGAGGGCACGTAATGGCCGACGCCGATGCCACCGGCTGGGCGCCGATGGTCGACGCCGGCAAGTTCCGCCTGCTCTGCATCTGGACGCAGGAGCGCAATCCGCGCTGGCCGAACGTGCCCACGCTCAAGGAAGTGGGCTTCGACCTGACGCTCGATTCGCCGTTCGGCCTCGCCGGCCCGAAGGGCATGGATCCGGCGGTGGTCAAGAAGCTCCACGACGCCTTCAAGGAAGCGCTCGACGATCCCAAGGTCACCGAGCTGCGCGCCAAGTACGATTATCCAAAGCGCTACATGAACACGGCCGACTACGCCAAGTTCGCGCAGCAGCAGTTCGACGAGCAGCGTCAGGTCGTCGAGCAACTGGGTCTGGGCAAGAAGTCCTGATCGTGCTCCGTCGCGCCGAGCTCTGGGGCGGCCTGTTCTGGCTGGCCGTCGGGGCTTTCGTCACCTGGCAGGGCTGGCTGCTGGAGCTCGGAACACTGCGCGAGCCCGGCTCGGGCTTCGTCTTCTTCTGGCTGGGCCTCGGCATTTGCGCGCTCGCGTTCTCGATCGTGATCGCGGGTGCGCGCGGCGAGGGGCCGATGCTCGGAGAGCTGTGGCGCGGCGCGCGGTGGCGCAACGTTGTCATGGTGATCGGTGCGCTGATCGCCTTCGGCTTCCTGTTCCAGCAGCTCGGCTTCGTGCTGTGCAGCCTGGCGCTGCTGCTGTTCCTGATGACCGTCGTCGATCCGGTGTCGCCGAAGCTCTCCATCCCGATCTCGCTCGTGGCCTCGGTCGGCGTCTGGTACGTCCTCGAGAAGGTCCTGCTCGTGCAGCTTCCCAAGGGAAGCTGGCTCGAGGAGCTGCCATATTTCTCCTGGCTGGCAGGCTGACGCGATGGATGTGCTCGCTGGCCTCGGCCAGGGTTTCGCGGTAGCCCTCGATCCGATCAATCTTCTCTACTGCTTCATCGGGGTCTTCATCGGCACCCTGGTCGGCGTGCTGCCGGGCATAGGTCCGATCTCGGCGATGTCGCTGCTGCTGCCCGTGACGCTCTCGGGCACGCCCGAGGCCGGCATCATCATGATGGCCGGCATCTACTACGGCTCGATGTACGGCGGTTCGACGACGGCGGTGCTGGTCAACATTCCAGGCGAGGCGGCGTCGGTCGTGACCTGCCTCGACGGCCACGAGATGGCCAAGCGCGGCCGGGCCGGCCCGGCGCTCGGCATCGCGGCCCTCGGTTCCTTTGTCGCGGGCACCTTTGCCATCGTGGCCCTGATGCTGGTGGCGCCGCTGCTCGCCAAGGTCGCGGTCGCGTTCGGGCCACCCGAATATTTCAGCCTGATGGTGCTGGGCCTCACCATCCTGTCCTTCCTGACCCAGGGATCGATGGCCAAGGCGCTGCTGATGGCCGCGGTCGGCGTGGTGATCGGCCTGATCGGGCTGGACCAGATCAACGCCATGCCTCGGCTCACCTTCGACCGGCTGGAGCTGGTCGACGGCATCGGGCTCGTGCCTGTGGTCATGGGCCTGTTCGGCGTGGCCGAGATCCTGTCGAACATCGAGCAGCAGATCCGACGCGACATCGTGCAGTCGCGGATCGGCAGCTTGCTGCCGTCGCGCGAGGATCTGAAGGCCAGCGCCGGACCGATCGGCCGCGGCACCATCCTCGGATTCCTCCTGGGCGTGCTGCCGGGTGGCGGCGCGGTAATCTCCTCCTTCGCCTCCTATGCGATCGAGAAGAAGCTGTCGCGCACGCCGGAACGTTTCGGCAAGGGCGCGATCGAGGGCGTGGCCGGGCCGGAGGCCGCCAACAATGCGGCCGCGGGCGGTGCCTTCATCCCGTTGATGACGCTCGGCATC
Organism: uncultured Reyranella sp.; assembly: GCA_964422305.1. Lineage (GTDB taxonomy): Bacteria > Pseudomonadota > Alphaproteobacteria > Reyranellales > Reyranellaceae > Reyranella. The sequence goes on from CAYRBQ010000184.1 coordinate 4,424, forward strand.
CCGCCCAATGTCATCATGGCGCTGCTGCTCGGTGCCTTCATCATCCACGGCCTGCAGCCGGGACCGCTGATGATGAGCCAGAACCCGAAGATCTTCTGGGGCATCATCGCCAGCATGTACGTCGGCAACGTCATGCTGCTGGTGCTGAACATGCCGCTGATCGGCATGTGGGTGCAGGTCCTGAAGGCGCCGTACAGGATCCTGTTTCCGCTTATCCTGATGTTCTGCATCGTCGGCGTCTTCGCCTCGGGCAACGCCGTCTTCGACGTGTTCGTCATGATCGGCACGGGCGTGCTGGGCTACCTGATGCGCAAATTCGGCTACGAGGCGGCGCCTCTAGTGCTGGCCTTCGTGCTGGGGCCGATGCTCGAGAACAACCTGCGCAAGTCCCTGATCCTGAGCGAAGGTGGCTTCGACATCTTCGTCGTGCGGCCGATATCGCTCGCCTGCCTGGTGCTGGCGGCGTTTCTGCTGATCGCGCCGCTCCTTCCGGCGCTTCGACGGAGGCGTGAGAAGGTGGCACTCGACGTCACCGACTGACGGGCTTGCGGCCGCAGTCGTGGTGAACCCGCACGGGTACTCGCGACGGACCGGCGGTGCTACAGTTCTTCGACAATCGCCGACACGGGAATGAAATGGCGATGTGAGACGAGGACAGGATGGACATCTCCGAAGATGATCGCGATTCGGGACCCGAGTCCACGATCGGCCAGCTGATCGAGCGGCGCCTGTCGCGCCGCGGCGCGCTGGTGGGCCTGGCGGGAACCGCTCTCGCGACGATCGCTGGCACTGCGGCCAAGGCGCAGAACGGCTCGCCCTCGTCGTTCACCTTCAAGGAAGTGCCGCACGTCAACGATCCGACGCACCATGTGGCGGACGACTACGAGGTGCAGGTGCTGATCCGCTGGGGCGATCCCATGCTGCCCGGCGCGCCGGCCTTCGATCCGCAAAAGCTGACGGCCGAAGGCCAGAAGCTCCAGTTCGGCTACAACAACGACTTTCTCGGCCTGCACGCTTTGCCGGCCGGCAGCACGTCCGGCGACCGCTTCCTGCTGGTCGTGAACCACGAATACACCAACTCCAACCTGATGCTGGCCGGGATCGGCGAGGGCCGCGACGCGCGTCTGCGGGCCGACCAGCCACAGACGGAGCTGGAGATGGCAGCGCACGGTGGGGCCGTGCTCGAGATCGCGCGCGAAGGCCGGCGATGGAAGGTGGTTGACGGCAGTCGGTACGCACGCCGCATCGACGCCAACACGCCGATGCGCATCGCGGGCCCCGCGGCAGGCGACGCCAAGATGAAGACCTCGGCTGATCCCGACGGCAAGCAGGTGCTGGGCATGTTCAACAACTGCGCCGGCGGCGAGACGCCGTGGGGTACCTGGCTGACCTGCGAGGAGAATTTCTATTTCTATTTCACGGGCGACCAAGCCAAGCATCCGGAGCAGGCCTTGGCCAAGCGCTACGGGCTCGGCCGGACCATTGCCTACGCCTGGGGTAAGTATTTCGACCGCTTCAACTTCGAGAAGGAACCGAACGAGCCGCACCGCTTCGGCTGGATCGTCGAGATCGATCCCTACGATCCGCAATCGACGCCGGTGAAGCGCACGGCACTCGGCCGCTTCGCCCACGAGGGCTGTCATCACGCCCTCGCCAAGGACGGACGGGTCGTCTGCTACATGGGCGACGATTCGCGCTTCGAGTACGTCTACAAGTTCGTCACCGCGAAGCCGTGGAACCCGAGCGACCGGGCGGTAAACCGCGACCTGCTGGATGAGGGTACGCTCTACGTGGCCCGTTTCGACGAAGGCGGCACGATGACGTGGCTGCCGTTGATCCATGGGCAGGGACCGCTGACGGCCGAGAACGGCTTCATGAGCCAGGCCGAGGTGGTGATCGGAGCGCGCCGCGCCGGCGATCTTCTGAAGGCGACTCCGATGGACCGGCCGGAGGACATCGAGCCGAACCGGATCAATGGCCGCGTCTATGTGGCCCTCAGCAACAACGGTGCGCGCAAGCCCGAGCAGGTCAACCCCGCCAACCCGCGCGCCAAGAACGACCATGGCCATATCCTCGAGATGGCGCCCAAGGATGGCGACCATGCCTCGACCGAGGGGACGTGGGAGATCGTAATCGCTGGCGGCGATCCCGCCAAAGATGAGGGCACGAAGTACAACCCGGCCACTTCGGCCGACGGCTGGCTCACCTGTCCCGACAACGTAGCCTTCGACAGCAAGGGCCGGCTCTGGATCGCGACCGATTCGGGCGAGGTCGCAGGCATCGCCGACGGGCTCTATGCCTGCGATGTCACGGGGCCGGGCCGTGCGCTCACACGCCAGTTCTTCGCGGCGCCCAAGGGTGCGGAGGTCTGCGGGCCGATCTTCACGCCGGACGACCGCACGCTGTTCCTGGCCATCCAGCATCCCGGCGAGGGCAAGGGCTCGACCTTCGAGACGCCGGCCACGCGCTGGCCGGACTTCAAGGCCGGTGAGCCGCCGCGTCCCTCGGTGATCGTCATCACAAAGAAGGATGGCGGGGTGATCGGATCGTAGGCCAAGCAAAGCTCGTCCGGAGAGCAGCCACTCGCATTCTTGTCTGTTCTGCGCCGTGCTGGCTCTCGTGCTTGGTTACAAGCGCTGCCGCCCGCTAGGTTCAACGTTACACGTTGAATCTGAAATGAAACACGTCGCCGTCTTTCACCGGATAGTCCTTGCCCTCGAGCCGTAGCTTGCCGGCGTCTCGGGCGCCGGCCTCGCCGTTCAGTGTTACATAGTCGTCGTAGGCGATGGTCTCGGCGCGGATGAAGCCCTTCTCGAAGT
>CAYRBQ010000185.1:0-7205 GCA_964422305.1 uncultured Reyranella sp.
CCGGCGTCCATTTCGGCGCTGCGGTTGAGACGGGCTTGTCGTTGGGACGTCCACGGGATGTTTGCGGCATCCGTGGCGGCTGCACCCACGCGCTTCTCTCTGCGCCGTATCCGCGGCGTGCGCGGACGGGTCGTGCCCATGTCCTGGCTCGAGGCCAGAAGTCCAAAGAAAAAGGCCGGCGCGGGAAGCGCCAGCCCATAGGAATATATAGGCATATTCCTGCTGAACCTGCAACTTCATCCGCTCATGGCTGGCCCGAGGCAGGCGCATGGATGCTGGCAGTGCAGGCACGACCACTGCCCGCCGCTACACCAGCTCCAGCCGCAGCTTGCAGCCGACGGCATGGGCGGCGCGGGTCAGCGTGTCCAGGGTGACGGAGTCGTTGTCGGGATCGAGCACGCGGTCGAGCTGGGCGCGGCTGGTGCGCATGCGGCGCGCCAGCATCGTCTTGCTCAGATGCTTCTCGCGCATCAGCGCGTCGAGCTGGCGCGATGACGCGCTCGCGGATTGCTACGCCAGTCATTGACGCCTCCAATACGGCTCCTCGCACGCCGAAGAGCCAATCATTTCAATCGAGTGGGCGCGCACAAGCGCACACCCAAACGGGACATTTTCTGTGCGCACGGTTGTCGCACGAAAACGTTGGAGCCTTATTCCATAAGGCTTTTTCCTTTGTCGCATCGTCCTTCTGTTGCACCAGCCCCGTGCGCGCTGTGACTCAGGCGTCGTTAAGTGTCTGTTCCGGCGTCCATTTCGGCGCTGCGGTTGAGACGGGCTTGTTCTTAGGACTCCACGGCCTGCGTTGCCTGCATCCGTGGCGGCTACACCCACACCCTGCTCTGGGTCGTACCCGCGGCGTGCGCGGACGGGTCCTGCCCTGCGTCGGCCCTGTCCTCGAACACGGCCGCCGGTCCAAACAAAAAGGCCGGCGCGAGAAGCGCCAGCCTATAGGAAATTCCTACCATTTCCTGCTGAAGCTGTCAATGCGCCCAATCATGGGGCCACGCAAGCAGTGCTAGCACTCTGCTCCCAAGCCAAATGATGGCTACAGCTTCACAAGGTTGAAAGAATATTGGACGCTACTATTTGTCCGAGGTGCGCTCTAGCGTAGGGAAACGCTAACCAAACCGCAGTGACCGGCGCAGACACTCAACAAGCTAACGAGCTTTGCCATGCCCCAAGTGTACTCAATTAAATGCGCAAAATGCCGTGTGCCAATAGAAGGTCCCGCCAACGGACCACCTGACAGTCGTTTTTCATGTCCACGATGTGGTGTGAGCGACACTAAGGAAGTCGTTCAGAGGGAAGCAGCGGAGTATGCGACGCGCCAAGCCGCCAATGCTTTGAGCACCAAAATGGAAGCGATCGCCCGCAACAGTAAGTTCATGACTTACAAGAAGGGCACGAGAGACAATAAGATCTATCGCTTCATCGTGGATTACGACGGCCAAGTTTAGCGCAAGAAGTTGGCCATGACGCAACGTCGAGCCCTCGGCTCGTTCGCAATCTACCGATCGTCTTGCAACACCTTCGGGCAAGTCAGACCTCAACAGGAGTACCCATGACTGACACCAAGAAGGACCCACCACCTCTGGGTAGCACTGGCCGTGACACTGGTGTCGCGCTGATCAAAGGTGCTGTTGGCATGGTGCCGATGGCCGGCAGCATGTTGGCTGAAATTGTCTCAGTCTTGATTCCCGAGCAGCGCGTTGAGCGGCTCGAAGCTTACGTGCGGCACCTCAATGATCGCTTAAACGACATCGATGCGGATGAACTCAAAAGGCTGGCTTCAAAGCCAGAGGCAATTGATCTTTTCGAGGATGGCGCCCATCAGGCTGCGAAGGCGCTCTCGGATGAGAGGCGACAGCGTATTGCGGAGTTGGTCGCGAGCGGCATTAAGGGTGACGAAGCTGCGCAGCTTGAATCGAAGCGCCTGCTTACACTGCTGAATGAGGTCGACGATGCTCAGCTGATCATTCTCAGCAGCCATAGCCATACGCATTCGAGAAGCCAGGAGTTCTACGAACGGAACGCGGCAGTCCTTGAGCCTGTTCGCGCGCACTTGGGCTCTTCTCAAGACGAACTGGACAAGGACACGATGTTTCGCCTCAACCGCGACCATCTAATACGGCTCGGCTTGCTCAGGCCTCGGTTTCAACAACCGCGGCGAGGCGAGATGCCTGAGTTTGATCGCGATACAGGCATGATGAAAACCAGTGGGCGTGAACTTACACCCCTGGGACGCTTGTTGCTTAGAAGGATTGGACTGCTCGGTCCGGATCAACACTGATCCAGCTAGCGACCGCGGCGAATGCCAGTCAGATTTTTCGCTTTGAGATCCGGATACGCCCAAGCTTTCTCGAAGTCTGGGAACTTGACTAGACGATTCGGGAAATGCGGAAGTCCAGGATCATGAAGTCGGATACGCTTCAGGTCTGCCCCTAAGCTTTACGGAAGGAGTAGTAAGTAGTGACCGAGTAAACAGTGATGGCTGCTTTCACTTCACAGCGCCAATCCAACCAGGCAGCAGCGGTGGACCAGTGTTCGATATCCTTGGCCACTTGCTTGCCATCGTTCTTGCCCAGGCTTTTCCTTCCGGGCGTCCGAGCGCTGATGATGTGCGCCAAATTCAGCTGCTGAATGAAGCCTTAGAGTTGTCTTCGATGGCCCCCAGTGCGCAATCAAGTCGACACTCCTATTTGCCGCAGCCTATCGCTTGGTGGTTGTATGGCGCAATGCACCACAAGACAGTCGGCAAGTGGATCTCAATGCTGTTGCCCTGATCGACATTCGCCTGACATTGAACTCGCCCTATGTGCGACGTTCGGCGGCTGCCGCGCCCCATTCCCGTTGGCGAAACCCCACTCCCTGTCCGCCTTGTCATCCTCTGCCGAGGCTGCTCCCCTCGGGCTTAGGGAACCGAAAGAAGACGGCATGCAAACCAATCCAACCTACGACTACATCGTCGTCGGCGCGGGGTCCGCGGGCGCGGTCGTCGCGAGCCGGCTGACGGAGAGCGGCCGGCATCGCGTGCTGCTGCTCGAGGCGGGCACCGAGGGCTCGGGCTTCTTCTGGTCGAAGGTGCCGGTCGGCGTCTCCAAGATGATCGACGATCCGGCGGTCAACTGGTGCTACGCCTCGGAGCCCGACGAGGGCTCGGGCGGGCGGGCCATCGCCGTGCCGCGCGGCCGCATGCTGGGCGGCTCCAGCTCGATCAACGGCATGGTCTACATCCGCGGCCAGGCGCAGGACTACGACCACTGGGCACAGCTCGGCAACCGCGGCTGGAGCTGGCAGGACGTGCTGCCGGTGTTCAAGCGCCTAGAGCGCTTCGAGGGCGGCTCCGACGACTTCCGCGGTCGCAACGGCATCCTCCCCGTCACTCACACGCCGCGCCACAAGGTGCCGCTGCTGGAGAAGATCATCGAAGCGGCGGAGAAGATGGGCCTGCCCTACAACCCCGACCAGAACGGGGCGACGCAGGAAGGCATCGGCATGTCGCAGGTGACCATCGCCCGGGGCCGCCGCCAGAGCACCGCCTATTGCTATCTCGATCCCGCGCGCTCCCGCGCCAACCTCACGATCCAGCAGGGCGCGATGGCCCGCTCCCTCGTGATGGAGGGCAAGCGTTGCGTGGGCGTGCGCTACACTGTGAACGGGGCGCCGCGAGAGGCGCGGGCGGCGCGCGAGGTCATCGTCTCGGGCGGCTCGATCAACTCGCCGAAGCTGCTGGAGCTCTCGGGCATCGGCCAGGGCGAGCGGCTGCGCGCGCTCGGCATCGCGCCGGTGCACGAGCTGGCGGGCGTGGGCGAGAACCTGCGCGACCATTATTCGCCGCGCATGAAGTTCGCGATCACCGGAAAGAACCTCACCTTCAACGACAATGCGCGCGGCTGGCGGCTGGCGCGCGAGGCGCTGAAATACGCGCTGTTCCGCGAGGGCTTCCTCGCCACGACCGCGGTGCCGATCCGGCTCTATTTCCGCACACGGGTGGGGCTCGACTCGCCCGACGCCACGATCTCGATCGCGCCCTTCCTCTACGAGATGATCGACGGCGAGCGGCGCGTCTCGGCGACCAAGGGCATCACCATGAACGTGAACGTGCTGCGCTCGGAGAGCACCGGCTCGGTCCACATCAAGTCGGCCGATCCCGCCGAGCCGCCGGCGATCCGCTTCAACTTCCTCTCCACCGACCACGACCGCGACGGCATCGTGAAGGTGCTGCGCAAGGGCCGCGAGCTGATGGCGACCTCCCCGCTCAGGGAGATCACCGGCGAGGAGATCGCGCCCGGCGCGCACCTGCAAGGCGACGCCGAGCTGCTCGAATGGGTGCGGAACAACGCCGAGACGACCTATCACCCGGTCGGGACGTGCAAGATGGGCACCGACCCGCGCGCCGTGGTCGACCCCGAGCTCCGGGTGCACGGGCTGCAGGGGCTGCGGGTGGCGGACGCCTCGATCATGCCGACGCTCACCAGCGGCAACACCAACGCGCCCTGCATCATGATCGGCGAGAAGTGCGCGGCGATGGTGCTGGCGGCGGCGGAGACGGCGAAGGCGGCGTGAGCCTCTGTCGTCCCGACCGAAGTGGAGGGACCTTCTCTCCACGACATGCCGCTTTTCGTTGAGAGAAGGTCCCTCCACTCCGCTACGCTACGGTCGGGACGACGGCCGAGCTATTCCGGTGCAGGAGAAGACATGAGCGACCTCACCATCTGGACCTACGACTGGGTGCCGAAAGGCCCGCGCGGTTTCGTGCGCGACCTGCGGCTGCGATGGGCCTGCGAGGAAGCGGGCCTCGCCTATTCGGTGAAGACGGTTGCGTTCGACGGCCGCGAGACCAATCACCTCGACCGGCAGCCGTTCGGCCAGGTGCCGTTCCTGAGCGACGGCCCGCTGGAAATGTTCGAGAGCGGCGCCGGGCTGCTGCATCTCGCGCGCAAGAGCGAGGCGCTGATGCCGCGCGATGCGGCCGGCGAAGCGGCGACGGTGCAGTGGCTGTTCGCGGCGCTGAATTCGATCGAGATGGTGAGCGTGCCCTGGTGGTTCCTGACCATGACCGGCAAGGAGGACGGCGGCGGCCTCGGCGACTGGATGGGCAATCGGCTGGCCCAGCTCGAGCGGGTGCTGGGCGAGCGCGAGTGGCTGGCGGCCGGGCGCTTCACCGTGGCGGACCTGCTGATGGCCGACGTGCTGCGCGTGGGCAAGCTCCGTTCCTCGTTCGGCGACCGGCCGGCGAGCGAGGCCTATGTGGCGCGCGTGACCGGCCGGCCGGCGTTCCGGAAGGCGCACGCCGACCAGATGGCGCACTTCGCCAAGGCGGACGAGAGTAGAGCGGCTTAGGCATTATCCTCTTCCCCTGAGCGGAGCCCGCTCAGGGGAAGTGCCCTCGTCATACGAGGGCGATGGGGTTCATGACCCCTCCGCCCGCGAAGACGCGGGCACCTCCCCCGCAGACGGGGGAGGAAGGGCTTTGACGTCAGGGCCTGACGCCCTCGGCCGGATCCGAGCAGTAAATCGCGAGCTTGTTGCCGGTGGGATCGCGCAGGTAGGCGACATAGAAGTGCGGGCTGTACTGGGCGCGGAAGCCGGGCGCGCCTTCGTCGGCACCGCCGGCCCCGATCCCGGCGGCATGGATCGCGCGTACCAGCGCGTGTGTCTTCGCCCGGAAGGCGACCATCGTGCCGTTGCCGACGCTCGCCTCGCGCCCGTCATAGGGCTTCACGACATAGACCGCGCCGCTGCCGTCGGGCAGCGTGAAGGCGATGCCGCCATCGTCCACCGTCTTGCCGTAGTCGAGCGGCTCGAGCACGGCCGTGTAGAACCGCTCCGAGAGCGCGAGGTCGTTGGCGCCTATGGTGACGTAGCTCAGCATTCCCTATTCCGGCTTCACCCCGGCGTCCTTGAGAAGCTTCGACCAGTAGGCCACCTCGGATTTCAGCTTGGCGGCCAGGAAGGCGGGCGTCGCCTGGTCCTGCGGCACCGGCTCCATGCTGAGCTGGGCGAAGCGGGTCTTCACGTTATCGTCCTTCAGCGCGCCCTGCAGCGCCGCCGCGAGCTTGTCGATGGCGGCGGCCGGCGTGCCCTTGGGCGCGTAGAGGCCGTACCAGGTGGTGATGCCGATCTCGGGGAAGCCCGCCTCGGCGGTGGTCGGCACGTCGGGGATGGTGGAGACGCGACGCTTGGTCGTGACGGCATAGGGCTTGATCTTTCCGGCCTGGATGTTGGAGGTCGTGCCGGTGGCCGGCTCGCAATAGACGTCGATCGTGCCCGACAGCAGATCCTTCATGACCTCGCCGCCGCCCTTGTAGGGGATGACGGTCATCTTGGTGTTGGTCGCGCCCATGAACATCAGGCCGCAGAGATGGGCCACCGAGCCCAGGCCGGAATGGGCATAGTTGATCTTGTCGGGCCGCGCGCGGACGTAGGTGACGAGCTCCTTGAGGTCCTTGGGCTCGAAGCCCGGCTTGCCGACGATCGTCATGGGCACGTCGGTGATCAGGCCGATCGTGTCGAAGCTCTCGACCGGATCGAAGGGCAGAGACTTGTAGAGGCTCGACATGGTCGACTGGCCGACATGGCCGAGCAGGATCGTGTAGCCGTCGGGCTTGGCCTGGGCCACGCGCGCCGTGCCGATCGTTCCGCCGGCGCCGCCCGCGTTCACGACGATGACCTCCTGCCCGAGGCTCCGCCGCATCGCCTCGGCGACGAGGCGGGCGATGATGTCGCCCGGCCCGGCGGCGGCGAAGGGCACCACCAGGGTGACGGGGCGATTGGGATAGTCCTGCGCCTGGGCGGGCGCGATGCCGCACAGGAGGGCGGCTGCGGCCGCGAGCGATTTCCAGAGCTTCATGGTGACGTTTCCTCCCTTAACAAATCCGACCTCATCCTGAGGAGGCCGCGCAGCGGCCGTCTCGAAGGATGGGCCGCAGACAAGGTGCTCGTTCCCACCCTTCGAGACGCATCGCTGCGCGATGCTCCTCAGGGTGAGGTGGTGTTCTCATTTGCCGAACGCGCGGCATGCCTGGCCTCTTCCTCGAGATAGCCGTCGCGATAGAGGCCGACGACGCGCTCGTGCTCCCTGACTTCGCTGTCGCCCAGCTCCTCGGTCGGCCACTCGGCCGGCTCGAAGTTGCCGAAGCGATCTTTGCCGCGCACCAGCAGCGCCGCCTGCCGAACCGTGCCGGAAGGGCGCGCGTGGGCGG
>CAYRBQ010000186.1:0-7183 GCA_964422305.1 uncultured Reyranella sp.
CCAAGTCGACCTCGCTCGACGGCCGGAAGTACGACATCGCCTGCGGCCAGATCGACATCGGCAACGCCGCGACGCCGATGACCGAGCGCATGACCAAGGGCGTGCTGCAGCCCGATGGCTCGACGCGCGTCGAGCCGCGCATGGACGTCGAGGCGGTGGCCAACGCCATCCTCTACATGGACAGCCTGCCGCTCGACGCCAACGTGCAGTTCATGACGGTGATGGCGACCAAGATGCCGTTCGTCGGTCGCGGCTAGGTCTTCAGGCCGGCGCGACGCAGGTCGGCGAGCAGACTCACCAGGAGGTCGTGCGTGCGCACGGCGCGCGACGCGAACTTGCGGTGGGTCGCCCCCCACACCACCCAGCCCTGGCGCCCGACGCGGTGGCACAGGCCTTGGCGCTCCAGCGCCGCCACGTGCCGCCGTACCGTCTCGTAGGGCAGCCTGAGGGAATCCGAAATGGCCAGCACGCTGACCGGCTTCCTGAGCTCGTCGGGCAGCACGGTCTGGCTGGCGGCCGGCGCGGTGTTGGTGACGTGCTTGACGTTGGCCGTCCACAGGGCGGTGAAGACCAGCGCCCGCAGCACGTCGCCGTTCCAGTAGTCGCCGAGCAGCCGGACGCCCTCGAGCAGGCGTCCCGTGGCCGCCGTCGTGACGACCATCTGCTCGCGCGAAAGCTTGCCGCGCGACGAGCCGGCCGGCAGGGCTCGATAGTTCGCGATCCCGGCGCGCGTGAGATCGATCAGCATGCGCTCGGCGTTGAGATAGATCTTGCGCAGAATCTCGATGGTCGGACGGCTCCGCAGGACCGCGGGCACGACGGCGATGCCGTCGGGCGTCGACGCGCACTGGCCGGCACGCACCAGCTCCCCGGCATGGCGGCGCACCGTCTCGTACGGCAGGTTGAGCCGGCGCGCGAGCTCGCGCACCGGCAGCGCACCGCCTTCCGGATGCGCCATGTGGCTGTGCCACACCACCATGAAGACCAGGCCGGAGATCAGCTTGTCGCCCTGCACCCGGGTCAGCAGGTCGATGCCGCGCAGGAAGAACTCCGAGCTGATGCGGACCATCGGATAGGTGTCCTGCGGGATCACCTGCGGCTCAATTTGGGGAGCGGCCTGGCTCATTTTGGGGATCGTAGAGCTTCGACCGGCGGCGTGGAAGCGGTAGTCCCTTGAATGGGGAATGCGCCTAGGTCGCAACAAGCAGCCTGCCGTGTGGGGCAGGAGCGCGCGGCGAGCGAGGCGTCCTTCTGCCAATCGGCCTTTCGGCCGGCGAGGTGACCCACCACCGGACCGGACGGCAGGCCACAGGATCGGCACGTTCACGCCGGCCGCCGTTGACCACCACCGTTTTTGCGACCGGTCGTCGACGACGGCGTGGACGCCCCGATCAGTAGCCTTCGTCGCCGAGGTTGAGCAGCGGGAACGCCGAGTGCACGCCCGGCAAGTTGGTCGGCATGCTCTTGCTGACGTAGCTCTTGTCGAGCTGTGACAGCGAAGTGACGCCCAGCAGGCCCATCGCCTCCTTCATCTCGTCTTCGAGCAATTCGACCACCCGCTCGATGCCGGCCGCTCCCGCCGCGGCGAGGCCGTAGCAGTAGAGCCGCCCGAGTCCGACCCAGTCGGCGCCCATGCAGATCGCCTTGACGATGTCGCTGCCGCGGCTGAACGAGCCGTCGACCGCGACCCTGGCGCGCCCCGCCACGGCATCGACGATTTCCGGCAGGACCTCGGCCGAGCCGCGGCCATGGTCGAGCTGGCGGCCGCCATGGTTGGAGCAGTAGACCGCCCAGACACCGTGCCGGCAGGCGATCTCGGCGTCCTCAGCCGTCCCGATGCCCTTCAGCATGAACTTCACGTCGGGGAACCTGTCTTTCACGCGCTTGAAGTTCGCCCACGAGAAGGCCGCCTGATGGTCCTGGCCGGTGGCCGAGGTGCGCCACGACTTCACGAAGCGCTTGGCGATGTCGCGCTCGCGGCGCGAGTAGACCTGGGTGTCGACGGTGATGCAGAAGGCGTCGTAGCCCGCATCCATCGCCTGCTTCACCCTGTCGGCGACCCAGGCATCGTCGCCGCGCACATAGAGCTGGTAGATCTTGGGCGCGTCGCCGCCTTTCACGATATCCTCGAGCCTGAGCGTCGTCACCGAGCTGATCAGCATCGGCACGTTCGCCGCCCCGCCGCCCTTGGCGACGGTGATGCCGCCGCCGGGCTCGAAGGACTCGAGCGAGCCGACAGGCGCCAGCATGACGGGCAGGCGAATCTTGCGTCCGAAGATCTCCGACGAGGGATCGATCGACGAAACGTCCCGCATCACGCGCGGCTTGAAGGCGATGGAGTCGAGCGCCATCCTGTTGCGGCGCAGCGTGGTTTCGGTTTCCGTGCCGCCGATCAGATAGTCCCAGATGTTGGGATTCAGCCGGATTTTCGCCGCTTTTACGATCTCGTGTAGCGTCACGAAGTCGCTCTCAAGGCCGCTCGCCATCTTTCCTCCGGAAACTCGCAATGGTTGGAGATTTTCTTGCGCGTCCGTCGTGGCGCGTCAACGTGACGTCACGGGGCGCTGGCATTGACGATGCGGGCCGGGGGCGATTTGATCGGCACACGGCGTCCGCCCGGCGGAACCGGATGATGACAGCCCGCGTATTGGCATGAAGCAAAAGGGCACTTGGGTGAGGCACATGATGAAGAGACGCGCGCTGGCGACGGCATTGCTCCTCGGGTTGGCGGCCGGCCCCGCCCTGGCGGCCGATCCGCTGCCCGCGATGAAGGAGACGCCGAGCCTCGCCGCGCAGGTGAAGTCGGGCGCGCTGCCGGCGGTCGACAAGCGCATCCCGCAGCAGCCGCAGCTCGTGAAGAAGTTCTATGGCGGCGACGGCCCCGGGCAGCAAGGCGGCCAGCTCAACATGCTGGTGGCGAGCGCCCGCGATACCCGCCTGATGACCATCTATTCCTACACGCGGCTCGTCGTCCACGATCCGGATTTCAAGCTGAAGCCCGACATCCTCGAGAGCTACACCGAAAAGGACGGCAAGGAGTTCACCTTCAAGCTTCGCGCCGGGCACAAATGGTCGGACGGCCAGCCCTTCACGACCGAGGACTTCCGGTATTTCTGGGAAGACGTCGCCAACAACAAGGACCTCTCCGCCTCCGGCCCCAACGTCGAGCTGCTGGTCGACGGCCAGCCGCCCAAGGTCGAGATCATCGACCCGCTCACGATCAAGTACACGTGGGAGAAGCCCAACCCCTACTTCATCGAGAGCCAGGCGCGCGCCGCGCCGCTCTTCCTGTTCCGCCCCGCGCACTACCTCAAGAAGTTCCACGCCAAGTACACGCCCGAGGCCGAGATCCTGAAGTCGGCCAAGGGCGGCCAGACGAGCTGGGTGGCGATCCACCGCCGGCTCGACGTGATGTACGCCAACGACAACGTTGACCTGCCGACGCTCAATCCGTGGGTCAACACCACGGCGTCGCCGGCACAGCGCTACGTCTACGTGCGCAACCCCTACTATCACCGTATCGACGAGAAGGGACAGCAGCTCCCCTATGTCGACCGCGTGATCTTCACCGTCGCCGCGGCCAACCTGGTGCCGGCCAAGGCCGGCCTCGGCGAGGCCGACCTGCAGCCGCGCTATCTCAACATGCGCGACTACACCTTCCTGCAGAAGAGCGCGCAGAGCTCGGGCGTCAAGGTCAACCTCTGGGAATCTGGCTCGGGCTCGCAGCTCGCGCTCTATCCCAACCTGACGGCAAACGACGAGGAATGGCGCAAGCTGATGCGCGACGTGCGCTTCCGCCGCGCCCTGTCGCTCGCCATAGACCGCGAGGAGCTCAACCAGGTCGTCTACATCGGCCTTGCCAAGCCCTCGAACAACACGATCATGCCGCGCTCCGAGCTGTTCAAGCCCGAGTACGCGACCAAGTGGGCGCAGTACGACCCCAAGCTCGCCAACAAGCTGCTCGACGAAATCGGTCTCACCAAGAAGGACGGTCAAGGCATCCGCCTGCTGCCCGACGGGCGGCCCGCCACGATCGTGGTCGAGCACGCCTCGGAAGAGACCGAGGACAACGACGCGCTCGCCCTGATCGCCGATAATTGGAAGAAGATCGGCATCAAGATGCTGACCAAACCGCAGACGCGCGACAATTTCCGGCTCCGGACCTTCTCCGGAGAGGCCGTGATGACCGCGTTCGCCGGCGCCGTCACCGCGGCCCCCACGGCCAACACCAGCCCCAAGGAGTTCGCGCCGACCATGCTGGGCGGCCTGCAATGGTCGCGCTGGGGCATGTTCGTCGAGTCGAAGGGCCGGCAGGGCGAGAAGTGCGACATGGAACAGGCCTGCAAGCTGCTCGACTACGTCAAGGAATGGGAAACCGGCGCCACGCCCGACGACCGCCGCAAGGCCTGGGAGAAGATCCTGGCGACCAATGCCGACGAGGTCTTCTCGATCGGCACGGTGAACGGCATCCGCCAGCCGATCGTGGTCGGCCCCAAGATCCGCAACGTGCCCAAGGAAGGCTACTACGCCTGGGATCCGGGCGGGTATATCGGCCTCTACCAGCCCGACACCTTCTGGGTCGCGCAGTAAACCAAAACCCCGCTTCCACGAAGCGGGGCTTTTCTTTGCCTACCAGGTGTCGATGTTCGGCCGTTTCTTGTGGCTGTGGGCCGGGCGCGGCTTGGCCTCGAGCAACGCGGTCGCGATCCAGCGCCGGGAGTCGGCCGGGTCGATCACCTCGTCGACCTCGAAATAGGTCGCGGTGCTCAGCGCCTTGCCGCGCGCATAGGCGGCCGCCACCATCTCGTCGAACAGTGCGCGGCGCCTGGCGGGATCGTCGATCGCCTCCAGCTCCTTGCGGTAGCCGAGCTTCACCGCGCCCTCGAGCCCCATGCCGCCGAACTCGCCGGTCGGCCAGGAGAGTGCGAAGGCCGGCGCATGGAACGAGCCGCCCGCCATTGCCTGGGCGCCCAGCCCGTAGGCCTTGCGCAGCACGATGGTGCCGAACGGCACGGTGAGGTTGGCGCCGGTCACGAACAGGCGCGAGCAGTGGCGGACCAGGGCGGTCTTCTCGATCTCCGGGCCCACCATCATGCCGGGCGTGTCGCAGAGGAACAGGATCGGAATGTCGAAGGCGTCGCAGAGCTGCAGGAAGCGCGCCGCCTTGTCCGAGCCGTCGCTGTCGATGGCGCCGGCGAGATGCACGGGATTGTTGGCGACGATGCCGAGCGGCTTGCCCTCGATGCGGGCGAAGGCCGTCACCATGCCCGGCCCGAAGGCGCGGCGGACCTCCAGCACCGAACCCTCGTCGCACAAGGTCTCGATGACGCTGCGCACGTCGTAGACCCGCAGCCGGTTCTCCGGGATGGCGCGGCGCAGCAGGCGCTGGTCGGCGGCGCGCCATTCCGGCAGCACGCCCTGGAAGTAGGAGATGTACTTCTTGGCGACGGCGACCGCCTCGGCCTCGTCCTCGACCGCGATGTCGACCACGCCGTTGGGGACCTGGACGTTCATCGGGCCCACCTCTTCGGGCGAGAAGACGCCGAGGTTGCCGCCCTCGATCATGGCGGGCCCGCCCATGCCGATCGAGGAGTTCCTGGTCGCGATCACCACGTCGCAGCAGCCGAGGATCGCGGCATTGCCCGCGAAGCAGCGGCCGGAATTGATGCCGACCAGCGGCGCCACGCCCGAGAGCCGCCCGAAGATGTGGAAGGCCATGGTGTTGAGGCCGGCCACCGACTGCACGTCGATGTCGCCCGGCCGGCCGCCGCCACCCTCGGTGAAGAAGACCAGCGGGATGCGCTGCTTCTCGACGATCTCGAACAGGCGGTCTTTCTTGTGGTGGTTGTTCTTGCCCTGCGTGCCGGCCAGCACCGTGTAGTCGTAATGCGCGACGGCGACGCGGCTGCGCTCCGGCCCGAACAGCGAGCCGTTGACCCTGCCGATGCCAGTGATGAGGCCGTCGGCCGGCGTCTTGGCGATCAGGTCCTCGACCGTGCGGCGGGTGCGCTGGCTGGCGATGGCGAAGGCGCCGTACTCCACGAAGCTGTTCGGATCGACGAGGTCGTCGAGGTTCTCGCGCGCCGTGCGCTGATTGGTCTTGCGCCGCCGTGCCACCGCGTCGGGCCGCCTGCCGTCGAGCGTCATCGCCCGCCGCTCGAGATATTCCGCGAGATCGGGCCGGATATGGTCGAGGTCGATCTTCTCCTCGGCGGTCGCCCCTTTCACCTCGACGTCGGCCTCCTCGACGAACAGCAGCGCGTGGCCCTCGTAGATCGTCTCTCCGGCCTCGACGGCGATGCGGCGCACGTAGCCGCGCGCCGGGCTGCGGATTTCGTGCTGCATCTTCATGGCGTCCATGACCAGCAGCGCCTGACCGGCCGCCACGGCGTCCCCCTCCTTCACGGCGATGCTGACGACGGTGCCCTGCATCGGCGCCGGCACCGCCACCGTGCCCTCGGGCGCGTCGTCGGGTGCGGGATCCGTCGCCGTCCCGGCCTGCGCCTTGCCGAAGGCCAGCACGGCCAGCGGATCCACCGCATCGACCCGCGCCCCGGCCTGGCGGCCGGCGGGCGCGGCGGCAGCGGCAACGGGTGCCGCGAAGTAGAGGCCGGGTTCGAGCTTGCCCGCCTTCGCGATCAAGGCCGCCGCATGCTCGTCGACGAAGCGGGTGTGGACCTTGTCGGCGCGGAAGGCGGGATCGGCGATCACGGCGCGCAGGAAGGCGATGTTGGAGGGCGTGCCCTCCAGCCGGAACGCCGCCAGCGCCCGCTCCGCCCGCAAGAGCGCGTCGGCGAAGTCCGGCGACGGCGAATGCACGATCAGCTTCGCCAGCAGCGAATCGAAGTTCGGGTTGGTGCGATAGCCGGCATAGCCGTAGCTGTCGACCCGCACGCCGGGGCCCGACGGCGGCTCGAAGACGGTCAGCGTGCCGCCACCCGGCTTGGCCGAGCCGTCGGCACTCATGGTCTCCATGTTGATGCGAAGCTGGAGGGCATGGCCGCGTGGCGCCGCAGTCGTGACGCCGGTGTCCTTGAGGCTGGCGCCCGACGCGAGGCGAAGCTGCGTCTTCACGAGGTCGACGCCCCAGACTTCCTCGGTGACGGTGTGCTCGACCTGCAGGCGGGGATTGGCCTCGATGAAGAAGAAGTCTCCGGTACGGTCGTCGACCAGGAACTCGAAC
>CAYRBQ010000187.1:0-7129 GCA_964422305.1 uncultured Reyranella sp.
ACTACGGGAGCGACGACGAGTTCGTCTTCGCCTGCGCCGAAGCCATGCGCGAGGAATACAAGGCGATCATCGACGCCGGCCTCGTCCTGCAGATCGACGACCCGGCGATCGCGGAGAATTTCGACCAGATCAATCCCGAGCCGACGGCCGAGGAGTATCGCCGCTTCACGATGCCCAAGGTCGAGGCGTTGAACCATGCTTTGAAGGGCCTGCCCAGGGACCGCGTGCGTTTCCACCTCTGCTGGGGAAGCTGGCATGGACCGCACACGACTGACATCCCGATGCGCGACATCGTCGACGTGATGCTGAAGATCGACGCCGGCGCCTATTCGTTCGAGGCAGGCAATGTGCGGCACGAGCACGAATGGAGCGTATGGAGGGACACGAAGCTGCCCGACGACCGCCTCATCCTGCCCGGCGTGGTGAGCCACGCCACCAACGTGGTCGAGCATCCCGAGCTGGTGGCCGAGCGCATCGGCCGCTTCGCCGGCCTGGTGGGCCGCGAGCGCGTCATCGCCTCCACCGATTGCGGATTGGGCGGGCGGGTCCATGGCGACATCGCCTGGGCGAAGCTCGAGGCGCTGGCGCAGGGTGCCGCCATCGCCAGCCGTCAGCTCTGGCGCTAGCGGAGCCTCTCCAGCGCTATGTCGCGCAGCCTTGCGCGCTGGATCTTGAAGCCGTTGGGCGAGGGTGTCTTGGGAAAGTCGTCGACCGCGAACACGCGCAACGGCACCTTGTAGTTCGCGAGGCCGCGCTTGCAGTGGGCGATCGCCGCCGCTTCGTCGAGCCTCGCTCCGGGCAAGAGGATCACGAATGCCACGCAACGAACGCCGTCCGGACGCGGTACTGCGATCGCCTGGCAGCCCTCGATACCGGACAGCTTTTGCAGATGGGTCTCGATCTCGAGTGGGTTCACCAGGAAGCCTGAAAGCCGCAGCACATCGCCCATACGACTGAGGAACGTGAAGCCGCCGTCGCCGTCGAGTTCGGCCAGATCGCCGGTGCGGACATAGCCGTCGGACATCATGGTCTCCGCCGTCGCCTTCTCGTTGCCGTAGTAGCCCACCATCAGTGACGGTCCCGCGCATTCCAGCGCGCCGGGCCGGCCGGGGCCCAGCAGCTCGCCGCTCTCGGGATCGCGCACGCGGACATGCGCGAGCGGAGAGGTCGGCACGCCGCCGCCCTTCTTGCGACGCGCGACCTCCGCATCCGGCGGCTGCATGGCGTAGAGGGCCTGCACCTCGCTCATGCCGTAGAGGCCGTTGAGCCGCAGGCCGCGCATCTCCGCTTTCTCGGCGATGTCGTCGAGCGAGGCGTTGAACGCCGCGTAGCCTGCCCACTTCAGCGACGGGAAGGGGAGATCGCCCGGCACCGCATCGAGCAGACGTGCGTACATGTCGTCGCTGCCGAACATCGTGGTCGGGCGATGTTCGGCGATCAGGCGGGCGATCTCGTCGATCTCGTAGCACTCGACCAGAACGCTGGGCTTGCCCGCCGCGAGCGTGGCCATCGTCTGGTTGAAGCCGTAGACGCCGCAGAGCGGCAGGATCGAGAGCGAGAGCGTGTCGGGGGCGGCGAAGCCGAAGACTTTCGCGACCTGCTGGGCGTGGCCTGCGATCGCGCCCTGCCGGTGGAGCACGAACTTCGGGGCGCTGGTGGTGCCCGAAGTGGTGAAGATGTTGCAGGGCGCGCTGGTCCCGGCATTGTTGGTGCCGTGCCTCGGCCGCGACAGCAGCCGGTCGAACGACACACGGCGGAGGCGCTCGATGGCTGGCGGCACGGACGCGGCCTCCTCGCCGATGGTCACGATGGCCGTCAGCCTGTCGAGCGCGTCGGGCTCGATGTCGGCCAGGATCGACAGGAAATCGATGCGGCGGAAGCCCGGCGCGCAGGCCAGCACCTTGGCGCCGGAACGCCCGACGATGTCGGCGACCTCGACGGCGCGATAGCGCGTGTTGACGGCGACGGCGATGGCGCCGAGGCGGACGCAGGCGAAATAGAGGATGGGGTAGGCCGGCACGTTCGGCAGCCACAGCGCCACGCGGTCGCCGGGGCCGACGCCGAGATCGGAAAGGCCGCGCGCAGCCCGCAGAGCGGACTCCGACAACTCGGCGAAGCTCAGTGCGTGTCCGCCGTGGAGGAAGGCCGGTGCGGCGGGTGTCTCGTCGACGATGTCGGAGAGGAGCGTCCAGACGTCCGCAGCGGGGAAGGCGAGGGGCATGCGCGCGGAGACTAGCGCATGCCGGCCGCTTCTCAAGCGACCGGTGGGATCAGGTCGTGAAGCCCAGCAACCGGGGCAGGAACAGTACGACGCCCGGCAAGAAGGCGATGAGCATCAGGGTGGTGACGATCGCCGCGAGAAACGGCAGCAGCGGCTTCATCAGTTTCTCCATGGGCAGGCCGCTGATCGCCATACCGACGAACAGGCAAAGCCCGACCGGCGGTGTGATGTGGCCGACCGCCGAGGCGATGACGCAGACCATGCCGAAATGGATCGGATGAACGCCCACCGCATTCGCTACCGGCAACAGCACCGGCACCGTGACCAGGATGATCTCCGACGGAGTCAGGAACGTCCCCAGCACGAGGTAGAGCAGGATGATCATGATGATGAACACCCACCAGGCGGGGGTCATGGCTGCGATGGCCGTCGCCACGATGAACGGGAACTTCGAGTAGGTGAGCACCCAGCCGAACGCGCCGACGAAGCCTATGATGAGGCCGATCACGCCCGACAGACGGGCGCTGTCGGCAAAGATCTTCGGCAACTCGCGCAGCGCCGGCTCGCGATAGAAGAGCGGCGGCACGACGAGGGCGTAGACGACCGCGACGGCCGCGGCCTCGGTGGGGGTGAACAGGCCGAACAGGATGCCGCCCATGATGATGGCAGGAATGGCCAGCGCCGGTAGCGCATTGCGCAGTGCGAGCCAGAACTGCGGCAGGGTGGGCGGCGGCTCCTTCGGATAATTTCGTTTGCGGGCGATGAAGAACACCGGCACGGCCATTCCGAGGCCGACGAGGATGCCGGGAATAACGCCGGCGGCGAACATTGCCGCCACGGACTCGTCTGCCATCCAGGCATAGATCACGGCGATGATCGACGGCGGGATGATCGGCGCCACCACGGCGGTGGAGACGGTGAGCGCGGTCGCGAAGTCCTTGTCGTAGCCCTTGCGGACCATCTGCGGCACCAGGAACGTGCCGAGCGCGGAGACGTCGGCCACGGCCGAGCCCGAGATGCCGCCGAAGAACATGCTGTCGAGCACGTTGACGTAGGCCAACCCGCCGCGGAATCGGCCGACCAGCACCGTGGCCAGGTCGATCAAGACACGTGCCACGCCGCCGCGCGCGGCAATGTTGCCGGCGAGGATGAAGAGCGGTGCCGACAGCAGAAGGTAGGAGTCCGACAGCAGGCCGACGAAGCGGGTCGGAATGATGATGGGATTGAGCGCCGGATAGAAGATCGCCGCGACCAGGGCACCGACGCCCATGGCGATGCTGATCGGCATGCCGATGACGATGCAGACGACGAAGGCGATCAGGAGGGTTTCCGCCACGTCGCCCTCCACGTCCGGTATATGTTCCGAACCATCGGCACGATGATCATCGCCGCGCCGACCGGGATCGCGGCGAACACCCAGTCGAGCGTGATGCCGAGCCCGGCGCTGGTCTGCAGCGCCGCGTTCGGCACCAGGGTGACGCTCAGCCAGATCAGGTAGGCGAAGAGGCCGATGCCGAGCGCATTGGTGACGATCGAGATCGCCGCGCGGGCGCCGGGCGCGAGCTTGTTCACGAAGTAGTCGAGCACGGTGTGCTCGTTACGCCACATCGCCGCCGCCGCGCCGAACATGATCAGCCAGACAAAAAGATAGCGCGGCACTTCCTCGAGTCCGTCGATGCCGGCGAGGCCGAGGTAGCGCAGGACGACCTGCGCGAACACCGCCGCCGTCATCGCTGCCAGGATCAGCCCGCCGATGTTGGCGAACCCGTCGTAGATGCGTGCGCCCGCGGAGGGCGCCTCCGGCGCGTCCTCGGTCGTCTCCGGACCGCCGCCTGTATCGGCCATGTCCGCCGTGCCTATTTGATGGACTGGATGTAGTCGACCATCTTCTTCGCGTCCTTGCCGGCGGGAGTCGCGTAGAACTCGAGATAGACGCTCTCCGTCGCCTTGAGGAACGGGGCGGCGTCGGGCTTGGTGATCGTCACGCCCTTGGCTCGCACCAGATCCTGAATCTCCTTGTCCTCGTCGAGGATGAACTTGCGGTTGAAGCTGCGGGCCTGGGCCCAGGCGTCCATCACCGCCTTCTGTCCGGCTGGATCGAGCTTGGACCAGGACGACTTCGACATGATCAGCGCGACCGCCTGATGCGTGTGTCGTACGTCGGCGACGTACTTCACGATGTCGTAGAATTTGTTGTGATAGAAGGTGTTCACACCACCCTCGGCGAAGTCGATCACCTTCGTCTGCAGGGCCGTCGCGACCTCGGGAAAGGCGATCGGCGTCGAGATCATGCCCAATGCCTTGAAGGTGGCGACCAGGATCTTGTCTTCCTGCACGCGGACCTTCTTGCCCTTGATATCGGCCAGTCCATTGATCGCGTTGTGGCCGTAGATGCCGCGGTAGCCGGCGGCGATGAAGCCGATCAGCTTCAGGCCCTTCTTGTCGAGTACGCCGTCATAGTACTTCGTCAGCGTGTCGGTGCTGTCGAGCGCCTTGAACAGATGGTCGTAGTCGCGAAAGATGTAGGGAAGCTGGAACACCGACATCTCGGGGACGGCGGTCGAGAGCGGCGCCGTGGTGATCGGGCCGAGATCGACGGCACCGAGCTGGATCTGCTGAACGACTTCGCGCTCGCCGCCCAGCGCGCCGGAATGGTGATGGACGATCTTGATCTTGCCGCCCGACAGTTCGGCGACTTTGTCGATGAACTGCTGCGCAGCCTGCGAGGTGCCGTGCTTCGGCGGATTGACGTTGCCCATCGTCAAGTCCTTGGCCTGCGCCCAGGCAGGCCGATCGCCGGTCGACGCGGCGGCGAGCAGAATCGCAAATGCGGGCAGCAACTGACGCAGCTTCGAAGTCGCCATGGTCATCCTCCCAGATGCTCGAGACCGGCCGCAACGGCTCCTCTTTCCGGGAGCGACGGCTTGTCAGACAACTTCCGCACCATGGCACGACAGGGGTGACGGCTGCTAGGGCCTTGCGGGGGGCGATGCTAGTGTTCCGCCACGTCGGGATGGATCGAGGCGTGCGGCATGGCAGTTGCGTGCGCTTGGACGACCGTCACGGGAAGGGGATGACCATGTTTCGTCGCAGCCTGCTCGCCGCTCCGTTCATCATGGCCGCCACGCCTGTCCGCGCCCAGCAGTGGGCGCCCAAGCAACCGATCAAGATCCTGGTCGGCTACGCGCCGGGAGGCACCGCCGACATCACTGCGCGTCTCGCGGCGGACGCCATCGTCCGCAAGTACGGCTATCCCGTCGTGGTCGAGAACAAGACCGGCGCCGGCGGCTTTATCGCGCTGAAGCAGGTCGCGCAGTCTCCACCCGATGGCTACACGATCGGCATCGGCATCATGGGCCAGATGGCGGTGGGGGCCGTGGTGCCAGGCTCCAACATCCCGCTAGATCTCGACAAGGAGCTGGTGCCGATCGCCAACCTGGTCGGTGTGCCGATGGCGCTGATCGTGCGCATGGACGCGCCGTTCAAGACGATCCCCGAGCTGGTAAACTATGCCAAGGCCAATCCCGGCAAGGTGACCTACGCCTCGACCGGCCTCGGCTCGACCAACCAGCTCGCCGCGGAGTTCCTCGCTTTCGAGTCGGGCGGCCTCAAGATGACCCACGTGCCCTATCGCGGCGGCGCGCCGGCCATCGCCGACGTCGCGGCGGGCAATGTCGACTTGTTCTTCGGTAACGTGTCGGAGCTGATGAGCCTCGCCAATGCCGGCAAGGTGCGCGTGCTGGCGCTTGCCTCGTCGAGGCCGACGCCATTGGCGCCCAACCTGCCGCTTCTGACCAGGGACATCCCGGCGCTGGAGATCAATAACTGGTTCGGCGTCTTCGGGCCGGCCGGCCTGCCGGCCGACATCCAGGCGAGCCTCGCCAAGATGCTGATCGACGCGATCGGCGATCCTTCCAACAAGGAAGCGCTGGAGAAGCAGGGCCTCACGGCGCTCGCGCAAGGGCCTGCGGCGTTCAAGGAGTACATCGCCAAGGACCGCGAGCGCTGGGCCAAGGTCGTCAAGGCGGGGAACATCAAGGCAGAATGAGTAGCGCACCTCTTTCCCTCGGCATCGACATCGGGGGCACGTTCACCGATCTCGTCATCCACGACCCGCGCGACGGCCGCGCCGTCATCTGGAAGGAAAGCACCACGCCAGACGATCCGGCACGCGGTGCGCTCGAAGGCACGCGGCGCGTGCTGGAGAAGGCGGGCGCGACGCCCGATCAGGTGGGACGTGTCGTGCATGCCACGACGCTGTTCACCAACGCGTTGATCGAGCGCAAGGGCGCGAAGACCGGCCTTCTGACGACGGCGGGCTTCGCCGATGTTCTGGAGATCGCGCGCGAGCGAAAGTACGAGCTCTACGACCTCTTCATCGAGATGCCGAAGCCCATCGTGCCGCGGCCCTGGCGGCGCGAAGCCAAGGAGCGGCTGGCACCCGACGGCAGGATTGAGGCGGCGCTCGATGTCGAGGCGGCGCTCGCCGAGGTGACGGATCTGGTGAAGCAGGGCGTCGAGAGCCTCGCCATCTGCTTCCTCCACTCCTACGCCAACCCGGCGCACGAGCGCACGATGGCCGCGGCCGTTGCCGAGCGTTTCCAGCATCTTTCGATCTCGCTCTCGTCCGACATCGCGCCCGAGATCCGCGAGTATTCGCGGGCCAGCACGACGGTCGCCAACGCCTATGTGCGGCCGCTGGCCGAGATCTATCTCGAGCGGCTGGAGCAGGCGCTGCGCAAGGAGGGCATTCCCGGCGGCCTGTTCCTCATGCTGTCGAACGGTGGCCTGACGCATGTCGCCGAAGCGCGGCGCGCGCCGGTGCAGCTCCTCGAGAGCGGCCCGGCAGCGGGCGCGCTGGCTGGCGCCTGGTTCGGCCGCAACGCGGGCCTCGAGCGCGTGCTCGCC
>CAYRBQ010000188.1:0-7100 GCA_964422305.1 uncultured Reyranella sp.
TTGCCCGGCATCGTCGAGCCAGACGACGATGCCGTCGACCAGGCGGTTGGCGGACGCGACCTGCAGGTCACCGCTGAGATTCTTGGCCATCAGGACACCTTTGCGAGCGGTGGGGTCTCGACCGCGGCATAGGCCGCGACGTCGCCCACGATGATGAGGCTGGGACCGGCAGCGCCGCCGCGGGAGTGCACAGCGGCGAGCCGCGCCAGATCGCCGAGCCTGCCCGTGGAGATTCGCTGATCGGGCCGCGTGCCGTTCTCGACGATGGCGACCGGCGTGGTGGGATCCGTGCCGGCGCCCAGAAGACGGTCGCGCACGGAAGCGGCTTCCGTGGCGCCCATGTAGATCACGGTCGTATTGCCCCCGGGCGCGCCCTCGGCGCCGTGCCCGCTGAGGAAGGTCACCGACGAAGCGATGCGGCGATGCGTGAGCGGAATGCCGGCAGCCGCGGCGCAGCCCAGCGCGGCGGTGATGCCCGGCACGATCGTGTAGGCGAGACCGGCGCTCCGCAGCGCGTCGATCTCCTCGCCGCCGCGGCCGAACACGAACGGATCGCCGGCCTTGAGGCGCACGACGGTCTGACCAGCGCGCACGCGGCGCACCAGCTCGGCGTCAATCTCCGCCTGCGTCCAGCCCGTCTGTCCCTTGCGCTTGCCCACCGGTACGAACTCGGCGTCACGACGCGCACGCGCCAGCACCGGCGCGGGCACGAGATCGTCATGCAGGATCGCGTCGGCTTCCTGCAGGAGCTGCGCGGCACGCAAGGTCAGCAAATCGGGATCGCCCGGACCGGCGCCGACGATGTGCGCGATCCCTTCCGGCGCGAGATGACGACGCGCAGCGTCGAGCTCGCCCAGCGCCACGCGACGGGCGCCGACCTCGTCGCCGGCCATTGCCAGACGGCCGGCCGGTCCCTCGACCAGGGTACGGAAGAAGGCGCGGCGGCGCGCCGGATCGTGGATCAACGTCTTCACCTGCGCGCGGAACGCGGCGGCGAGCCGGACGACGGCGCCCAGCCGCTCGGGCACCGCGGCCTCGATGCGGCCGCGCAGGACGGTGGCGAGCGTGGGCGAGCTGCCACCCGTCGAGATCGCCACCACGGCCCCGTCGCGGTCGACGATGGCCGGCAGGATGAAATCGCAGAGGCCCGGACGGTCGGCCACGTTGACCGGGACGCCGGCGGCACGCGCGGCCTGACCGGCGACCGCGTCGCTCGCCTCGTCGCCCGTGACGATGAACGCCGCAGCCGCGCCACGCAGGTCGTCGGCCGTGGGCTTTGCAGGAACGCGGCTCACCTTCGCCCCGGCCGAACGCGCCAGCTCGGCACGGCTGTCGGCCTTGGGCCCCTCACCCACCACCACGACCTTGCGGCCGGTGACGTCCATGAAGAGGGGCAGATGCCTCACGACATCAGCCTCAAGACACGGAGGCGCGCAGCGCCACGTTGAAGGCGAGCATGCCCAGCGCCTGGGAGATCGAGAGGACCCAGAGGATGGCGTCGGGCTTGCGGAAGATCTTGCTCATGCGGGTACCGCCTTTGATTTGGCGATATCTCGCACATAAGCCATGAGTTGATTTCCCGAAGGTTTCCGGCGGGAGAGCATTTCTTGCCGCCTCCCCGGCCCCGAAGGAAATTTTTGCTCCCCTTGAAGCCGGGGTGGCCTTTCCTAAATCAGCGCTGTCCCCCGTGCCCATCCGGGGCGGGGGCGTCAAACCATCGCTCAAGAGAGGATGATTACAATGCGTACGTTCGACTATTCCCCGTTCTATCGTGCCACCGTCGGCTTCGACCGGGTCTTCGACCTGCTCGATTCGGTGTCGAGCGCCCAGACCGGCGCCAACGGCTACCCCCCGTACAACATCGAGAAGGCCGGCGATAACGCCTACCGGATCGTGATGGCGGTCGCGGGCTTCGCCGAGGCCGAGCTCAACGTGACCCAGAAGGAGAACGAGCTCCTGGTCACCGGCCAGACCGCGCCGGCCAACGGCCAGGACGAGAAGCAGTACCTCTATCGCGGCATCGCGGGCCGCAACTTCGAGCGCCGCTTCCAGCTCGCCGACCATGTGAAGGTCACGGGTGCGAAGCTCGCCAACGGTCTGCTGACGATCGAGCTGCAGCGCGAGATCCCGGAGGAGAAGAAGCCCCGTGCGATCCCCGTGCAGGCCGGCCAGCCGGCCCTCACCCACTAGGTAGGTAGCAGCCTACTGTCTCCGAAGGAGCGTCGCGGGAAACCGCGGCGCTCTTTCTTTAAGCCGGTGGCAGGAAGACGACCGACGGCTCGACCTCGACGAGGAACTCCTCGCGGGCGAGCCCCGTCACGCCGATCCAGGTCGAGCACGGCAGCCTGTCTCCGAACGTCGCCTTGAGGGCGTCGGCGATCGCCTTGCCCTCCTTCATGTGGCTCTGCTTGATATAGAGCGTGAAGGCGCCGATCTGATCGAGGCTCGCGCCGACCGAGGCGAGCGCCGTCGCGATGTTCTCCAGGCTCTTCGTGAGCTGCCGGCCGATGTCGCCCGCGCCCACGATGTTGCGCTCGGCATCCCACGCGACCTGCCCCGCCACATGCACCGACCGGCCGAACGGCGTGCGGACGACGGTTACCTGCGCGAAACCGAAGGGACGGCTCTCGAACAGGCCTTCCGGTGCGAGCGTGATCCGGCTCATCGTGTCCTCCTTCTGCCACGGCTCTCTGCCTTTTTGCCGCCATCGCCGCAAGGCACATGGGACGACATGAGCACAGCCCACACGCCCACCGACGCCGTCTCCGTCCTCGATTTCTGGAAGAAGGCCGGTCCCGAGAAGTGGTTCGCCAAGGACGATGCCTTCGACGACCACTTCCGCAGCCGCTTCCTCGCGCTGCACGAGAAGGCCGCGCGCGGCGAGTTGCGCCATTGGCTAGACACCCCCGACGGCGCGCTGGCGCTGCTGCTCCTGCTCGATCAGTTCCCGCGCAACTGCTTCCGCAACACCAAGCGGATGTACGCGAGCGATACCCTCGCCCGCGAGATGGCGGCCGAGGCGATCGCCCGCGGCCACGACCATCTGATCCCGCAGGAGATGGCGCATTTCATGTACCTGCCCTATGGGCACTCGGAGGAACTGGCCGACCAGGCGCACTGCGTCGCTCTCAGCGAGCGGCTGGGCGAGCCCAACCTCGGCCACGCCCGCCATCACCACGACATCGTGAAGCGCTTCGGCCGCTTCCCCCACCGCAACCCGATCCTCGGCCGCACGATGACGGCCGAGGAGCAGGCGTATCTCGACGAGGGCGGCTACAAAGGCTAGCGACTAAGCCTTCGCGTACTTGCCCGTGAGCTGCGGCGTGTGCGGGCCTTCCCCGCCGGCATCCTTGTGCTGCGAGCGCGTGGTACGCGCCCAGGTGCGCTTCAGCTCGTCCTTCACGTTGAACTTGAGCGTACCCACCTTTTCGATGGTGAGCTCGATCTTGTCGCCGTCCATGAAGGAGTGCAGGCCGCGATGGTTGGTGCCCGTGGCGACGATGTCGCCGGGCTCCAGCGTGTGGATCGAGGAGAGCCACTCGACAACACGCGGGATCTGATGCGCCATGTCGTCGGTGTTGAACTTCTGCATGGTCACGCCGTTGTTCTTCAGCTCGACGCCGAGCTTCTGCGGGTCGGCGATCTCGTCGGCGGTGACGAGCCACGGCCCGATCGGCGCGAAGGTGGTACGCGACTTCATCTGGAAGAAGACGTTGCCCGGCGGCGGCAGGCCGCGGGCCGAACCGTCGATGAAGCAGGTGTAGCCGAAGATGTACTGCTTGTAATCGGCCGCCTTCACGTTGGAGGCACGCTTGCCGATCACCAGGGCGAGCTCCGCCTCGCCCTCGAAGATCGTGGCCGGCACGTCGGGCAGCACCATCGTGTCGCCGTCGCCGATCACCGCGGTCGCGGCCTTGTGGAAGGCGTTGATCGCGGGCTTCTCCTTCAGGGTGCCGTCTTCCATGTAGTTGACGGCCATGCAGTCGATATTGCCGGGCCGCGGCAGCGGCGCACGCAGCCGCACGCCCGCCAGCGGCACGCCCTTGCCTGACGCGGCCGCCTGCTCGAACTTCGGCTTGTATTTGTCCCAATGCTCGATCACGCCCGCGATCAGGTCGCGGCTGTCGCGATGCGGCAGGTCCCTGGCGGCGTCGGTGACGTCGACCACCTGGTCGCCTTTGACTACGCCCAGGCGGAAATCGTTGAAATAGCAGAGCTTCACTTCTTCTCTCCCTCTTCGAATACTTTCTTGGCGACGTTCGCCGCCGACATCGCGGTCGGCCAGCCGGAATAGAACGCGAGATGGGTGATCAGCTCTATCAGTTCTTCCTTGTTCACGCCGTTATTGATGGCGCGGGTGAAGTGGCCGGTCTGCTGCTCCGTGCGGTTGAGCGCGACGAGTGCTGCACAGGTGATGAGGCTGCGGTCGCGTTTGGAGAGGCCCGGCCGCTCCCAGACGTCGCCGAACAGCACGTTGTCGGTGAGATCGATCAGCTTCGGTGCGAAGGCACGCAACGCGTCGCGCGGATTGGGAGCCGGCGGCCTGGACATGGTTTCCTCCTTTTCAGACAAGGGTTGCGGGGCTAGCGTCCCACCAAACGCTCGGAGGAAACAATGGCCGTCATCAAGGCTGCGGAATTCGGTTTCCCGCGCATGGAAGCGCCGGACCTCGACCAGATGGAGGAATTCCTCACCCATTTCGGGTTGATCCGCGCCGAGCGCACGCCCGATGCACTCTACATGCGCGGCGCCGACGACCATCATCATCTGCATGTCACACACAAGGGCGGCACGAAGTTCATCGGCTTCGCCTACCACGCCGCTGACGAGGACGACCTGAAGCGGCTGGCCAAGGCGCCCGGCGCGTCAGGCATCGAAACCCTGGACGAGCCCGGCGGCGGCAAGCGCGTACGGCTGCGCGAGCCCAACGGCTACCAGATCGACGTGATCGCGGGCCAGAAGCGCCTCGCTCCCATCAAGGTGGCGCGCGACGAACTCAACAGCGCGCGTGAGCCCGGACGCCGCGTCGGCAGGGTCATGCGCCTTTCGAAGTCACCCACCTCGATCCAGCGCATCGGCCACGGTGTGCTGGCGACGCCCAAGGTCAAGGAGACCGTGGCGTGGTTCCGCGAGACGCTCGGCATGATCCGCTCCGACGACGTCTATGCCGGCGAGAAGGAGAACGTGATCGGCTCGTTCAACCGCCTCGACCGCGGCGACGACTATGTCGACCATCACGTGCTGTTCTGCGTCCACAACGAAAAGACCGGGCTGAACCACGTCTCCTACGAGGTGCAGGACATCGACTGCGTCTTCCAGGACCACGAGTACCTGAAGCGGCTCGGCAAGTACCAGCACATGTGGGGCATCGGTCGCCACTTGCTGGGCAGCCAGGTCTACGACTACTGGGCCGATCCGTGGGGCCGCGTGCACGAGCGCTGGGCCGACACCGACCGTCTCAACGCCGCCAACGGCGGCAACCTGGTGAGCGTCGAGGAGGGCTTCCAGTCGCAATGGGGAGACAGGCCGCCGGAACGCTTCGTCGGCCACGCCAGTCCCTGAGGACGGTCAGCCGCCCTTTGCCGCCGCGATGGCCTTCCATACGTTCTCGGCGGTCGCGGGCATCGCCACGTCCCTGACGCCGAGCGGCGCCAGCGCGTCGATCACCGCGTTCATCACGACCGGCATGGCGCCCACCGTGCCGGCCTCGCCCGCGCCCTTGGCGCCGAGTGGATTGTACCTGGTCGGCACCGGGTTCGACTTGATCTCCATGCTGCAGAGCATGTCGGCGCGCGGCATCGTGTAGTCGAGGAAGCTCGCAGTCAGGAGCTGGCCGCTCCTGCGGTCCCACACGACCTGCTCGCCGAGGATCTGGCCCACGCCCTGCGCCACGCCGCCGTGGATCTGGCCCTTCAGCCCGATCGGGTTCATCACCGTGCCGACATCGTCGACGACGGCGTAGCGGTCGAGCTTCACCACGCCGGTTTCGGGATCGACCTCGACCTCGCAGATGTGGCAGCCGTTGGGGAAGGTGTCCTTCTCGGCCTTGAAGGTCGCGTTCTCATAGAGCCCGCCCTCGAACCTGCCTTTCGGCCACTTGGTCGGATTGAACGCGGCCTTCGCTACTTCCTTGAGCGCGATCGTCTTGTCCGTACCCTTCACCCGGAAAGTGCCGTCGGCGAACTCGATGTCCTGCTCGCCCGCTTCCAGCAGATGCCCGGCCAGCAGCTTGCCCTTGGCGATCACCTTGTCGGCTGCCTCGAAGACCGCAGATCCGCCCAGCACGGTCGAGCGCGAGCCGTTGGTGCCCATGCCGAAGGCCACGCGGTCGGTGTCGCCGTCGATGTACTGCACCTCGTTCGGGTCGATGCCGAGCCGCTCGTTCAGGATCTGCTTGAACATGGTCTCGTGACCCTGGCCCTGCGCCTTGGTCCCCATCAGCAGCGCGGCCGTTCCGGAGGGATTGAAACGGATCTCGGCATATTCCGGCTGCGCCGGCCCCGCCGCCTGCTCGATCGCGTTCACGATCCCGAGCCCGCGCAGCTTGCCGCGCTTCTTCGACTCCTCGGCGCGCGCCGCATAGCCGTCGACGTCGGCGAGCTTCAGCGCCAGGTCGAGGTTCTTCTCGAACTCGCCGCAGTCGTAGAAAGGGCCGGCCGGGCTCTGGTAGGGCAGCGCCGAGGGCGCCAGCATGTTCTTGCGCCTGAGCTCGACGCGATCGACGCCCAGCTCGCGCGCCGCATCGTCGATCAGCCGCTCGATGAGATAGATCGCCTCCGGCCGTCCGGCGCCGCGATAGGGTGCCGTCGGGTTGGTGTTGGAAAGGACGCCGACCACATTGACGTAAGTCTGGGGGATCGCATAGACGCCCAGCACCGTGCCGATCTGGCCGAACGGCGAGAGCAGGTTGCGATCGGAACCGACATAGGCGCCGATGTTGGCCAGCATGTTGAGCCGCAGCGCCACGAACCTGTTGTCGGCGTCGAGCGCCAGCTCGATCTCGCCGACATTGTCGCGGCCGTGCTCGTCGGCCATCACCGCCTCGGAGCGCTCGCAGGCCCACTTCACCGGCCGCAGCAGCTTGCGCGCCGCCCAGAGCG
>CAYRBQ010000189.1:0-7099 GCA_964422305.1 uncultured Reyranella sp.
CCGTAGCCGACCTTGGGCTGGAACTCCTGGGCGCTGATGTCCTTGGAGAGGGCGAGCGCGCCGGCATCGACCAGCATCTGATTGCGGTGTGGATAGTGGCCGATCACAGAGGCCAGCACCGAGAGCGCGATGTCGCCCGCGCCGCACGAGCCGATGAACTCCTGGTCGAGGTCGTTGAAGACGTAGACGCCGGGCCGCATCTCGGTGATGCCGGTGAAGTCGCGCGAGTGCATGGCCGTCGGCGTCGAGCCGCCCGAGACGATCGGGCAGGGGATGCCGGCGGCGCGCAGCTTCTCTGCCGCGCCCACGATCGCCTGCCGCTCCTGCTCCGCGACGGCCGCGATGCCGTCGGGTGTGCTCTGGTGATAGGAGTGGCCGGCGTGGGTCATCACGCCCGCGAGCTCGACGCCGGGCGCCTCGTGCAGCACCCTGGCGATGTCGAGCAGGCCGGGCAGGGCCGGCCAGGGCAGGCCGGCCCGGCCGCCGCCGCTGTCGACCTCGATGAAGACCGAGAAAGTGTCGCCGTCCTTGGCCGCTGCCGCGATGGCCTTGGCGACGCTGAGGTTGTCGGTCACGACGCGTAGGTTGACGCCGCGCCGGCGCAGCTCGGTGATCGCCGGCAGCTTCGCCGGCACGATGCCGACACCGTAGAGGATGTCCTTGAAGCCGCCGTCGGCGAAGTAGCGGGCCTCGGCCAGGGTCGAAACGGTGATGCGGCCGTCATGGCCTTCGACCGCCATGCGGCCGACCTCGACCGACTTCGCGGTCTTGAGATGCGGGCGCAGCATGACGCCCGCGTTACGCAGGCGGTCGCTCATGCGCTTGAGGTTGCGGCGCAGGATCGCCCGGTCGAGAATGAGCGCGGGCGTCGGCAGGTCGTCGATCGTCTGGGTGGCCATGGCGACGATTCTAGCATGCCGATCGAAAACGAACGCAAGTTTGTCCTGAAGGACGATGCCGGCCTCGAGGAGGAACTCGGCCGCCTGCCGGGCGTGTCTAGAAACCTGCTGCGCCAGGCCTATCTCGACGCGCCGGGCTTGCGCATTCGCTCGCTCGAGTCAGACGGCAGGACTGATCATGTCTTCACCTACAAGCGGCTGATCGACGGACAGGTCGTCGAGATCGAGACCGGCCTCAGCGCCGTCGACTTCGCGCGTCTATGGACGCAGAGGATCGAGACGCTGCAGAAGATGCGCTACTCCTGGACCGACGGGAGCTATCACTGGGACGTCGACTTCTTCCGGCGCGACGATGGCTCGACCTATTTCGCCATGGCCGAGGTCGAGATGCCGGAAGGACAGACCGAGCTGCCGCCGCTGCCGTCGTGCCTGGCCGGCCATGTGTTGGGCGTGGCGCCTGCCGGCGACCCGCGCTTCACCTCCAAGCGGATCGCCGACCGCCGGCACGCCGAGAAGCTTCTCGCAGACATCAAACGCACGGGCAGGGTCGCATGAAGATCGCGCGCATCGACAGCCACTCGATCAAGGTGCCGTTCACCTTCGGCGGCAATCCGACGGGTTACGGCGGCCGCAACTGGACGACCAACAACATCCTGCTGGTGCGGGTCGAGACCGACACCGGCATCGTCGGCTGGGGCGAGGCCTTCTGCTACGGCTGCGGCGATGCGGTGAATGCAGCCCTGCACAACATGGTCGCGCCGATCGCGATCGGCCAGGACGCGCGCGACATCGCGGGCCTCTCCTACGACCTGCAGCAGAAGCTCCATCTGTTCGGCCGATACGGCCTCACCATCTTCGCCCTGTCCGGCCTCGACATCGCGCTGTGGGACATCGCGGGCAAGGCCGCGAACCTGCCGCTCTATCGCCTGCTGGGCGGCGCGCGGCGCGACGGACTGCCGGCCTATGCCAGCCTGCTGAAGTACCGCGATCCTGAGAAGGTGGCGGCGAGGGTGAAGCAGGCCGTGGGTGAGGGCTACCGACACATCAAGCTGCACGAGACCGAGGAGGCCGAGGTGCGGGCCGCCCGCGAGGCGGCGGGGCCCGATGTCGCCCTCATGGTCGACACCAACTGCCCGTGGACGCCCGAGCAGGCACGCCACATGACCCTGAAGCTCCGGCAGTACGATATGCACTGGCTGGAGGAACCGATCTTCCCGCCCGAGGACTTCGCCGCCATCGCGCGGCTGCGCGAGGGTACCGGCATCGCCATGGCGGCAGGCGAGAACCTCTGCACCTCGTTCCAGTTCCGCGACATGTTCGCGGCCGGCGCCGTCGACTACGCGCAGCCCAGCGTCACCAAGGTTGGCGGCATCACCGAGTTTCTGAAGGTCGCGGCGCTCTGCGACACCGCCGGTGTCACCCTGATGCCGCACTCGCCGTACTTCGGGCCGGGTTTCCTGGCGACGCTTCACCTGCTCGCCGCGCGCGGTACGCCCGGCGGCATGGTCGAGCGCTACCACATGGATCTCGAGGCGAGCCTGTACGGCGAGCTGGTGCTGCCCATGAACGGCAAGTTCGTCGTGCCGGAAGGGCCGGGGCTGGGACGCGACCCCGACCCGAACGTCATCAAGACTTACGCGGCCTGATCCGCGGGAGCTGCACCAGCGGCCACGGATCGGGAAGCTGGCCGACCGGGCAGTCGATCAGCATCGGCGCACCCTTCGAGATGCCGCGCGAGATCGCCGCGCCCAGCTCGCCGGGCGAGCCGACGCGCACCGACTCGATGCCGAAGCTCTCGCCCATCTTCACGAAGTCGGGATTCTTCAGGTCGCTGGCGATGGTGCGGTTGTTGAAAGACTGCTGCTGGATGCGCCGCACGTTGCCGTAGGCGCCGTCGCTGAACACGACGGCGACAACGCCGATCCCGTGCTGCACGGCAGTCGCCATCTCCATGGCCGTGAACAGGAAGCCGCCGTCGCCGCTGATCGACACGACGGCCGTGTCCGGCTTGGCGACCTTGGCACCGAGCGAGGTCGCGTAGCCCCAGCCCAGCGTTCCCTGGTAGCCGGTCGAAAGAAACGTGCGCGGCTTGTAGGTCGGATAGGCGAAGCGCGCGGCATAGCCCATCTGCGTCAGCTCATCGACCAGGATGCCGTCGTCGGGCAGCGCCTTGCGGATGGCTTCGAGGTAGGTGATCTGCGGCGCGAGCGTCTCGTGGATCTTCTTGGTCGCCGCCGCCTTGATCTCGGCGACCTCCTCGGCGCGGCCGTTGCGCTCGGCGTTGTGTCTGACCAACCGGTCGGCCAGCGCCTTCAGGGTCGCGGCCGCGTCGCCCACGATGCCGATCTCAGGCTTGCGGTGACGGTCGAGTTCCTCGCTGTCGACGTCGATGCGGATGATCTTCAGCGCATCGTCCATGCCCCAGGTCTGCTGCTGCGGCTGCAGGCGCGTGCCGACCGCCAGCACGACATCCGCCTCGCCCCAGAAGCGGTAGCCGGCGGGCGCGGTGATCGATAGACGGTGGCGCCCGTCGATCACGCCCTGGCCCATGCGGCCGGTCATCACCGGCGCGTCGACCATCTCGGCGATGCGCTGCACGTACTCGCCCGCATGTTGTGCGCCGCCGCCGACCACGATCATCGGCCGCTGGGCGCCGCCCAGCAGCTTGGCGGCGCGTTCGACGGCCTCCTCGTCGACCGGGCAGGGATCGGCCACGGCCGGCGTGGCGATCAGCTCGACCGGTGCGCGGTGCGCCCAGGTGTCCATCGCGCACTCCAGACCGACCGGGCGCTGGCGGCCCGAGAGCAGACGCCGGAAGGCTTCGTTGACCAGGCCTGGCGCGGCGGCGGGCGAGGGGATGCGGTCGGCCCACTTGGTGAGGCCGCGCATGATCGCGAGCTGGTCGGGCAGCTCGTGCAGCAGACCTACGTTGCGGCCGATCATCGACTGCTGGATCTGGCCGGTCAGCGCCAGCACCGGCGCGTTGACGGCGTAGGCCGTCGAGAGCGCGGCGGTGGTGTTGAGGAAGCCGGGTCCCGGCACGACCACGTAGGCCGAGGGTCGGCCCGCGGCCATGGCGTAGCCCAACGCCATGTAGGCGCAGGCCTGCTCGTGACGCGCATGGATCGGGCGGATCGCATTGGTGCGATCGTAGAGGGCGTCGAAGAACGGATCGTTCTGGACGCCCGGGAGGCAGAAGAGCGTGTCGATGCCGTTCACTTCCAGCATCGACACGACGGCTTGAGCGGTACTGAGGGTTTGCATCCTTCTACACTACACGCTCCCGATGCCTTGATAATCGACGCGAGGCGCGCTTCTTCGACGTCGCAATGGTCAGCGTGCCGGCCGGCGCCGCAGGGCGCGCAATATTGCAGTCACTTCCAATTCCTCCCCGTTTTGGCCCGCGGCGGCTGCCAAAGCGGGAAAGGTGCGTCGAGGGCCACCGGCCGAGCGCCGAAATTGTGACCCGTTTTCGGCAGTGCCGGCCTTGCCACTGCCACTCAAATATCTGAAAAGTCTCCTATCGGTTACTTTCGCCTATCGAGAGCGGCGGGTTGTGGGGCCTGCCGTGGTGGCACGAGGAACGGCCATGTGGGGTTTTGAGCGTTGGGTTGCGCTGTGGGGTGTCGTCTGCGCCACCGGCTTGTGGGGGGTGTACGCGATTCCGGCCGCTTGGGCTCAGCAACAGGCCAAGCCGGCCGCCCAGAAGCAGGTGAACCAGAACACCGGCAAGGAGCCGACCCAGGCGGACATCTGCTACGGCATGACCGGGGCGAACGCGGCCGGCAAGATCGCGGCCTGCACCAAGGCCATCGACGAGGAAGGGTTGACCGGTGGCGCGCTGGCGCTCGCCTATCTCAACCGCGGCCTCGCCGAGAGCGGACAGGGCAGCGAGCAGCGCTCCAAGACCGACTTCCGCAGCGCCATCAAGGTGTTCAACGAGGCGATCATGGCCTCGCCCCTCAACGCCCAGCTCTATATCCAGCGCGGTGTGGTGCATCAGACGATCGGCGAGGCCGACCGGGCGATCATCGACTACAGCGATGCGATCCGGCTGGCTCCGCGCGACACGCTCCCTCTGATCAACCGCGGCGTCGTGCTGTACACAAGGAAGGACAACAACGAAGGCGCGATCGGCGACTTCAACGCCGCACTGAAGATCAATTCGAAGGAGATCAGCGCCTATATCAACCGCGGCATCGTCTACCGCAAGAAGGGTGACGTCGACCGGGCGATTGCCGACTTCACGACGGCGATCAAGCTGCTGCCGGAGAAGATCGAGCCGGTGCAGGTGAAAGTCGTGCCCGATGCCGTCACCAGCCAGCTCGCCACGTCGCAGCAGCAGGCCCAGGACCGGGCCAACCACTACGCGCTGCAGGGCGCCTTCGTGTATTTCCAGCGCGGGCTCTCGTACTACGACAAGACGGACTACGACAAAGCGATCGCCGATTTCAGCGAGGCGATCCGGCTCAATCCGCGCGAGGCGTCCGGGTATGTCGGCCGCGGCGCGGCCTACATGTACAAGGAGAACTACAAGCAGGCGATCGCCGACTTCAGCGAGGGCATCAGGCTGGCGCCCGGCCAGGCGTTTGCCCACATGCAGCGCGGGATCGCCTACCACCGTATCGGTGATGCCGACCACGCGCTCGAGGACTATACGCTCGCCCACGAGCTCACGCCCAAGGACCCGAACCCGCTCGTCAACCGCGGCATCGTGTACTACACCAAGAAGGGCAAATTCGACGAAGCCGTCGCCGACTTCGACCATGCGCTGAAGCTCAACCCGAAGGAGATCAACGCGCTGGTGAACCGCGGCGTGACGTGGCGTCAGAAGAACGACCCCGATCGCGCCATCATGGATTTCACCGAGGCGATCCGGCTCGGCCTGCAGACGGCCGATATACTGCGCTTGGCCAAGAAGACCGGAATGGCCCCCGATCCCGAAGCCAAGCAGACGGCCGATCAGGTCGCCAACGCCTACTATCAGCGCGGCATGGCGCTGATCGACAAGCAGGAGTACGAGGCCGCCGTCAAGGACTTCGAGGCGGCGATCGAGATCAACGACAAGGAGCCGCGCGCCTATCTGGGACGGGGTGCAGCCTTCCTCAAGATGGACAAGACGAAGGACGCCGTGGCCGACCTCGACCAGGCGATCAAGCTGGCGCCGGGCATGGCGTTCGCGTACTTCGAGCGCGGCGCCGCCTATCACCGCATCGACAATTTCGACAGCGCCATTGCCGACTATTCGTCGTCGATCAAGATCGATCCGAAGGAGCCGCTCGCCTACATCAACCGCGGTATGGCCCTGATCTTCAAGAACAAGATCGACGAGGCGATCGGCGATTTCGACCAGGCGCTGAAGCTCAGCCCCGACGACATCAATGCGCTGATCCAGCGCGGATTCGCCTACGGCCTGCGCAAGGACTTCCCCCGTGCGCTCGCCGACATCGACGATGCGCTCCGCCTGTCGCCGGGCAACCCGACGGCGCTCTACTATCGGGCCCAGGTGCTCGCCTTCCGCGGCGACGCCGGCCGCGCCATCGAGGACTACAGCCTGGCACTGCGCACCGACACGAAGAACCCGCGCATCTACGCCAGCCGCGCGAACCTCTACAGCAACCTCGGCGAGTTCGACAACGCGATCGACGATCTCAATCAGGCGATCCGGCTGCGCCCCCGCGATCCCAACCAGTTCCTCAATCGCGGCATCGCCTATTTCAGCAAAGGCGACTACGCGAGGGCCGTCGCCGACTACGACGAGGCGTTGAGGCTCGATCCGCGTTTCACGCCGGCACTCAACAATCGCTGCCTGACCCGCGCCGTGATGGGGCAAAGCCTCGACGCGGCGCTGGCCGACTGCAACGAGGTCCTGAAGCTGCAGCCGGGCGATCCCTACACCCACGACAACCGCGGCCTGATCTATCTGAAGCAGGGGCAGTTCGACAAGGCGATCGCCGAGTACAACGCCTCGCTGAAGAGCGACCCCGACCGCGCCCGCGCGCTCTACGGCCGCGGCTGGGCGCGCAGCAAGAAGGGCGAGGGGCCGGCCGGCATCGCCGACATGAGTACCGCGTCGGGCATCCAGCCGAACATCGCCGAGGAG
The DNA here is from genome assembly GCA_964422305.1 of uncultured Reyranella sp. Taxonomy (GTDB): domain Bacteria; phylum Pseudomonadota; class Alphaproteobacteria; order Reyranellales; family Reyranellaceae; genus Reyranella. Next base: position 7,003 of record CAYRBQ010000189.1, read on the forward strand.
TTCAAGAAGTACGGCCTCAACTGAGGCCCGCCGATCGAGGCGTGGCGGATGGGGTGGGATTCGAACCCACGGTGGGCGTGAACCCACGCCGGTTTTC
>CAYRBQ010000190.1:0-7093 GCA_964422305.1 uncultured Reyranella sp.
TAGCACCCGAAAATCAAAATGACCGCGTAAATGCTGCATCGAACGCCCGTCGCAACTGCGTCGGGAAGGCGGTGCTGCTGTTCGCGGCGTCGCCGCTTCGGCGGTGTGAACATCCATCCCGAAGGAGTGAACCATGTGCGATCCCGTCACCGCCATCATGGCGGCGGCCTCGGCCGCGAGCACCGGCCTGGGCATCCTGCAGCAGACCCAGCGGGCCGGCGCCCAGCGCGCCGACCTCGGCTGGCTCGCCGCGCAGCAGCGTTACGAGGCCGACGTGGCCGAGGCGCGGGCGCGGCAGGCCGAGCAGCAGGGCGAGGCCGAGGCCGACAAGGCCCGACAGAAGGCCGCGCTGCAGGCCGGCAGGAGCCGGGCGCGGTTCGCCGCGCAGGGCACGGACCTCTCCGGCTCGCCGCTCGATCTGCTGGGCGACATCGCCGCTTCGGGAGAGGAGGACGCGCTATCGCTTCGCTATCAGGCGATGCGCGATGCCTGGGAGCACCGGGTGCAGGGCACCCGGCGGCTCGCCGAGGCGGGGCGCTACGACGAGGAGGGGGCGGCGGTCGATCCCACCCTGGGGATCGTCAGGTCGCTGTTGTCGTGAGGGGGCGGCTCGACACCGGCCTTGCGGCCGGGAGCGCCGAGGGCGCCCTGGCCGGGGTCGCCGAGACTCTGCCGAGGCTGGGCGAGCTGAAGGAGCGCACGCTGGCGCAGGCGATCGGCCCGCGCCAGCGGGTCCTCCTCGAGCCGCTGATCGACGCCCGCCTCGACCGCGCGACGGCGGACCTCGGCCGGATCGCGCGGCAGGCGACCTCGGACCTCGACGACCGCACGGTGGCGGAGCGCATCGCCGATCTGCAGCAGGATGCGGCGCTCGCCTGGCACGACCCGGCGCACCTGCGCGTGCTGGGCCGCGCCGCGGTGAACGAGCTGCGCTACCAGGGCGAGCACAAGGGCCGGCACGCGGCCGAGACCGACACCATCGTGCGGCGGGGCCTGAGCGACCTCTATGCCGGCGCGGTCGAAGCCGCCGTCGCCAAGGACCCTGCCGCCGCCGCGAAGCTCTACGAGCATGCGCGCGACGTCATCCAGCCCGACCGGCAGGCGGTCGTCGAACGCAGGATCGACCGGGCACGCGGGGAGCGTCGGGTGATCGACGTGATGCGCGGCCTGGCCGGCACACCGGACGATCCGACGCGCCGCCCGGACCTTGCCGACTTCCAGGCCCGCGCCGCCGAGCTCACGCCGCCGGACGCCTCGCCCGAGATGCGTGGCCAGGTGAACAGGATGGCGGCGATCGGGCACGCGCAGGCCGACCGGGCCTGGCAGGCGGCGCGAGGTCGTGCCGCGATGGCGGCGCTCGACTGGCTCGGCAGGAATCCGGCCGCGCCGCTGCTGGCGATGCCGCCCGAGGTGCGCGACGGGCTGAGCCCGCAGCAGACCGAGCGGCTGGACGCGGCGGCCATCAACGGCGGCCGCCCGGTCACCGACCGCGACCTCCACGAGGCGCTCGACCGGCAGGCCGTGCACGAGCCGGAGACTTTCGCGGCGATCGACCTCGCACAACACCGGCTGTCGCTCGGCGATCGCGACTACCGGCGTCTGGCGGGTTATCAGGAAGCGCTCGTGGAGGGCCGGTCCGACGCCGCTTTCGAGCGTCACGGCCTCGGCGTCGCGTTCTTCGACGAGGGGCTGCGCCAGGCCAATTTCGATCCCGGCGAGCCGGATGCCCGGGCCGCACGCCGGCGGCTCGACCGGCTGCTCGGCGCCTTCGAGGCCGTCGAGGGCAGGCCGGCGACGATGGCGGACATCCGCGGCCTCGTCGGCGACGTGCTGCGGCCGCTGGCCGACGATCCGAACGTCGTGCGTGTCTCCGGAGGCGATCCGGCCGGGGTCGATGTCGATACGCAGGTCGCACAACAGCAGGAGCCGACGGAGACGGGCCGAGGCATCGCACCAAACGTCGAGCCGGTTCCGGGAAGTCCCCAGTTTCGAACTGCACATTTGGATGCTGTTGGCGAGGTGGTGCGGCTACCGGATGGCACCGCCATCCCTGACAAAGAAGCATCGACAGGCTATGTAATGGCGCCGGACACCGACCTTGCAAAGGTAGCCGCAGCAGGCCGCGCCGTCGGAGAGCAGTACGCTGGGGCGCTGTCCGATCCCGTCTCTGCACTCAGTGCCGGTTTGGTTCTGATGGCAGGCCTTGGCAAGCTGGTTGGCCATGGCGGCATCTTCGACTATCAGCGAAGAGGAAACAGGATTACTGGGTATACTCAGCTCCCCCACTTCAGGAACATTTCCAACGTCAATGTTGGATTGGTCGGCCAGCAAGCTGGGTTGTCGCTGGATGAAGTCCTGCAGATCTCGGGCTGGTTTGCGCAGGCGTTCTCCAGAAATTCGGATCCAAAGGACCCGTATGGTCTTTCCGAACAAACTCGTCGCTACATCGAAAAAGGGTATGAGATCGGCCGCAGTGGGGCATTTGGCCCGCCAGCGTCACTTGCTGGCAAACGCTAGTCCGATCTGCATCGTCGAGCGATCGCGATTGCCGTCCAGAGGATCGTGCCGATCAACGTCAACCACAGGATGTCAGTGAGGCGAGGGTCGCCACCTTCCGAGTCGGTGGCCACGACAAAAATAAAAAATGGTGCCACGAACGGCACAGCGTAACAAAGCTCATGCCAGTAACGGAAACAATGATAGAGGCCGGCCGCCACGGAGTAGATGTACCAGCTTGCGAAAAACGCAACGAGGCCTCTGAGCGACAGGCAAACGAGAATCAACGCCAACCTGTTCGTTGCATCTACTAGGGGCCTGAGGCGCATATCAACTCCGAGCGCGAGGGAGAATCCTGAGCCAGCCAGCTTGGCAGGGGTATTTAGCGTCCGGCGGCTTCACTCGGCTTCCAAGGCCGCCGCCGCCTTCGCAGCGATAACGGAGGCATCCGGCCCTTCCTGCCGGTTCTTGAGGCGTTCGAGTGCTTCCCAGCCATAGCGCGCGCCCTCGAACCGAAGCATGAGGAAGGGGAACTTGTCGGGTGCAATTTTGCCCGAGGCCAGACGGTCGAGCTGGTCGGCAACCGAGAGGCGCGCTGGGTCTGCGATGGGCGACAACAGAGCCGTGGTGAGGCAGACCATCACGATAGCGGCAACGGCGTTGACGGTCGCGAGGCCGCGCATGCCGAAGCCGGAGCGGACGGTGACTGCCACAAAGCCGAATGCGTAGCAGGAAAGGACGACGAGTTCGGCAAGGACGACCACTTCACGTGGTACCCAGCCGAACTCAGCAACCAACACGCCCAGTCTGATCGTGGCGATGAGGACAATGGGGATGACAGCGAGCGCTGATACCAGCCTTGCCTGCAGAAGGAGCGGGACGTGGTTGGCCGGGTGCGTGCCATCCTGATAGTGGGCGTTGACCAGAAAGATCAGCCCGCCGGCAGTCGCAACCAGTTCGACGACGCTGTACTTCGCGTTCCAGAATGATGTCAGCTCAGAGACAATAAGCCAGGCCATGAACGCCACCGCGAGCGGAGCTGCAACCAAGAGCAGTAGCGAGAGCCAGCGGAGCAGCAACTTCACGAATGCCAGTATGGGCGTGGCACGGCGATCGACCAGGTCGAAAGCGAGGGCGGCTGTTGCCGACGTCACGGGTATCCAGACCCAATTCGTTTTTATGATGTCAGTCAGGAGCCCGATGCCAATCGATTGCAGCAGTCCGGCACCTAGATGCAACACCGACCAAAGCACACCGATGAAAGCGCAGGCGAGCGCCACCTGAGCCGATTGTTTCCAGGCGGTCTTGAAATAGGTCGTGGCGTTGGCGATCACGCGCCGATCTGTATCCCCGGCCGCCACGAGAGCATGGGCAACGAAGAAAAGGCCGATCATCGGCACATAGAAGTCGACCCAGGCAAAATCGTTGCGACGATCGAGTGGGATGGGTCCCTGGCGAAAGATCGCGTGCCAACCAAGCCATGTGCAGAGGGCGGTGGCGCAGGCGAGCCAGAGGGCCAGCGACTTCGGGCGTAAACTGCCGACGCCGGCCAGGGCCAAGATCGGGACGAAGAAGGCCGCTGCCAGCAGGGGTGTGAACAACACTTCGTCGATCATCGGCCAGGACTGCGAATGCCGGGACTGGTCCAGAAGCCATACGGCTCCGCCTTGCGCCAAGCCGATGGAGAGGCGAATTGCCGTAAGCCGGGAAGTCGATCTGTGCAGCCTGTCGAATGCCATTGCGCTTGTAGATATCCAGATCACCTAGATGACATTTGGGAGGGAGGGATGGAACCTATTTGGGGTTGTATTCTGAAGCCGAGAACGCACGCACGATCGACTCTACCGACCTAACGGTCCCCCGGATACCCTGGACAACCCGCATGAGTTGTATTGTCTTATAGAAGACAACCATTATGATGGCATCTATGGCAGGAATCCGATGTCTTGGCTGGGTTCTCGCGGCGCTGTCGCTGATCGGCGCCTGTCCGGCGGGCGCGCAGTCGGAAGGACTGCTCGACGTGTTGAGCGGCGACGAGACAATCTCAAGCGTCAACTCGATTGGCACGAGCGTCAACTCGATTGCCAATGAACGGCTGCTGGCACATCTCACCGCATACTATCGGGCGTATGGGAGGGTACGCCTCGGGCGGGAGAGTCGCCTGGCTAACGGTGTCGCCTGGCGACTGCAGACGGACGTTCGCACCGGCTTGTCGGCCCCACGACTCACATGGATGCCCGATCGCAACAGCTTGGAACGCGCGAATGCTCTGTTCGAGGCGATGCACGGCGAGTGGCTGGCGCAGTACGACTACAAAGGACATCGAATGGCGAAGCCGTGCCTTCTACATTTGGAATGATCAGCCGCTGCCGCCCTTGGGCGGACCGCCCTACTTCGGGCAAGTGAAAGTCGCGGTGACTTACGCCAGCTCGCGTTTCGTGAGCTACATCGACCTGGCGCAGGAGCACAAGGCGACCTCCTTCTGGCTATTGGTGACTGGACGGGTGCCGGACCTCGAGCAGCGGCAGGTCTGGGAGGCGACGGCCTGCCGAGGGAAGGAAGACGGGTTCTGGTTCGGCGATCTGCTCGACCTGTGCGACGGGGAGGCGAGCAGACGTGTCTTTGCGCTGTGGGCGGGCAAGGTCGACGAGGCAATGAATGCGGCCCGGCGCCGGGGAGACGAGCTCTCGGTCCAGTGTGCCGAATCCATGAGGCCTCTCGACTGGACCCGCTACGGAATCTCGCTCTATCTGACCCCGGGCGGCTTGGCGGTGTTCAATCGCCATTGGAGTCCGAACAGCGCCAAGTTCTGTGCATTCTACGACATCACGGTGAATCCCATCGTCATCCCTTATCGCGAACTCGAGCCGTTCATGAAGCCCGGGCCGCTACGCGACGAGCTTCTTCGCTAGCGACTGGGCCACTTCTTCGGGATCGTCGAAACCTGCTGCGCGCTCGCCTGGCACGACCCGGCGCACCTGCGCGTGCTGAGCCTCGCGGCGGTGAACGAGCTGCGCTACCAGGGCGAGCGCAAGGGCCGGGACGCGGCCGAGACCGACGGCGGCGTGCGGCGGGGCCTGAGCGACCTCTATGCCTGCGCGGTCGAAGCCGCCGTCGGCAAGGACCCCGACGCCGCCGCGAAGCTCTACGAGCACGCGCGCGACGTCATCCAGCCGGAGCGGCAGGCGGCGGTCGAACGCAGGATTGACCGGGCGCGCGGGGAGCGTCGGGTGTCAGAGCCAGCAGCGGCACAAGCGTGAAGGCGGCGGCGTAACTCGCATAGACGAGAACCTTCGAACGATCGGGTTCGAGGTCACCGGCCTGGAAGTGACAGTTGATCAAGGTCACGAGGACGATCAATGCGGCGATCAAGCCGCCTGTCGCGTGTCCGGTCCTCGAGAGCGCCGCGAGGCCGGTGAAGGGAAAAGCGGCCAGGAAGGCCAGGATGATCGGCAGGACGACGAGCGGAAAGAGCGAAATCAGTCCGATGCAAAGGGCGAGCGCTCCGCCGAGCCAAAGCGTCAACGTCCTGGTGCGCAGGTTGCCGATGACCGGCACGAACACGGCCGACCAGCAACGACGCGAAGAGCGGTTCGTCGGTGGCCGGCCATCGCTTTGCCGAAGCTGCATGGTCGAGGGCCCTCAGGAGGGCGCCTTGCACAAGACCGACGGTCGGGCGGGCAATGCCGAGTTGGGAGATCCGCCCTGCGGCCATCGGGAAGCATCGGTTCTGCACTGCTCGGACGCACGCTACTTAAGATTGCAGTCACCGTCGCCGGCAATCTCCGGTGGCGGACTAATTCGATGGAGGAAGACACATGTGTGAGATTTCGGCAGCTTTGATGATGGCCGCGAGCGGCGCGCAGGCGGTGATCGGTGCCTCGCAGCAAGCGCATCAGGCATCGGCGCAGCAGGGAGCGGCTCTCTACCAGGCAGCGCTCGCTCGAAACGCAGCCGCGGTGTCGGAATACCAAGCCCAGGACGCCGAGCGCCGCGCAGCGGCAGAGGAGGAACTTCAGCGTCGCAAGACGTCGTTGCTGACCGGTACGCAACAGGCGCGCCTTGCCGCCCAGGGGACCGATCTATTCGGGTCTCCGGTCGACGTCCTGGGCGACGTCGGAGCGAGTGGCGAACTCGAAGCCCTTTCGCTTCGATACCAAGGCGAGCGCGAGGCCTGGCTGCAACGCCTTCAGGCATCGAACCACGCGGCAAGGGCCGTGGAATACGAGAGGACGGCCAGCACCATCAATCCGTCCTTCGGAATGGCCGATTCACTGATCGGCGGAGCCTCCACGGCGATCGGCATCGGCAGGGCGGCCGGGTTCTTCAAAACCAAATAGTTTCATTGTGAAACTATCAATTCGTCCGCAATCGAACCCGAACTGTGTCCTGCCCGCCACACCGGCGGCAACAATGGGCCGGTTCGTACGGTAGATTATGGCCTTTCCCCCCGGCCATCAGTAGATTGCCTGCGCTTTCGAGACTTTGGTCCGCCCCGTCCACCCTCGACGCCGGGCAGTGTTGAAAAGAAGGAGTTATCGCATGAAGAAGGCACTTCTGGCTGCAGTCGCGGCCGTTGCCCTGCCGATGGCGGCCC